>NZ_JAAHBQ010000013.1 GCF_020144665.1 Oscillatoria salina IIICB1
ATTTATGACTGATTTTCCCGTCGAACCAACAATTTTAGTCGCTCGAATTAGGCAATTAGAAAGACAACATAATTCTTTTAAGAAATATTTACTAAAGCTTAAGCACGAATTAGAAGAATTAACAGAAAAATTTAACAATCACGTCGAGGGGGAAAGTGGCGATCGCTTATCCGCTACTCCCAAATTAGATACACAAACCCCGGAGTTTGTCAACCGTCTTAGTGACGAAGAATTCCAAGTTGAGCGGATTTTGTTATTACTCGGCTTTTACGCAGACGAAGAAAAAATTGAAAAACCTGCCATTTCTGCTGAAGAATTTAAGCAGCGAAAAAACCAGGGACAAAAAGATTTTTCTGGGCTTAATTTAGCGGGAATAAATTTAACTGAAGAATGGCTCGATGTTAACTTCAGCAAAGCTAATTTAGCACAAGCAAGGTTAAGTCGTTGTTTGATAGACTCGCTTAATCTCGATGGTGCAAATTTAAAAGGAGCCGACTTGAGTGGAGTAACTACTAACCATCGTAGTCGCAAAGGTTATTATCCAGCAACAATGAAGGAGGCAAATCTTGAAAATGCCAACCTGAATAAAGCGCAATTACAATGTGCAATATTAGCCAAAGCAAATTTAACCAAAGCTACTCTTAGCGAAGCTAATTTATGGAAAGCAGATTTAAGCGGAGCTAACTTACGTGGAGCCAATTTAACTAAAGCAAGATTATTTAATACCACTTTTGGTATAGCTAATTTGGAGAAAGCAAATCTCAATCAAGCTCTTTACAACAAAGAAACTTTGTTTCCTCCCAACTTCGATATTACCAAAACAGGTGCTTATTTAATTGCGCCTGCTAGCTCACTACAAAAAGCCAATTTAGTTGGTGTAATCTTAAAAGAAATAAATTTAAGTGGAGCAGATTTACAAGAGGCAGACTTGCGAGGAGCATCTCTTTGTGGTGCAGATTTACGGGGAGTTGATTTTACTAAAGCAGATTTGCGTGCAGCTAACTTCAATAGAGCAGATTTAACTGGTGCAAACCTAACAGAAGCTAAACTAGGTGGTACTATTTTACTAGGTGCAAAACTAACAGGAGCAATTATGCCCGATGGAACAATTCATGAGTAGATGAAGTGGACAGAAATTGCTTTGTTTAGTCTGAGTTTTACAGTCATATCCTTGAATAATTTTTAGTCAATTTATCTCATTATTATTAGGTATAAACTAATGAATGAATCACCAATACCTCAAATAGATGTAAACGTAAGAATTGCTAAGTTGGAAAAAGAGCATAATTTGCTTAAAAAATACTTAGTAAAACTGAAACGCCAAGTAGAAAAGTTAACTGAAAAAATTAACGGCGAATCTAGAGAAAGTGATGAGGGAGCGAGTAACCAAATTCCTGAATTAAATACACAAATTCCGGAAAAAGTCAACTATTTTAGTGACGAGGAATTGCAAGTTGAGCGAATTTTGTTGTTAGTCGGCTTCTACGCAGATGATGAAACAATTGAAAAACCTGCCATTTCTGCTGAAGAATTAGTGCAGCGATACAATAAGGGAGAAAGAGATTTTTCTGGGCTTAATTTAGCTGGAATTAATCTCAGTGGTGCTAATTTATCTGGGGGAAATTTTATAGATACTAATTTACAACAAGCAAATTTAAGTTCAGCAGATTTAACAAACTGCGACTTTAGTGATGCTAACTTAATTAGTGCTGATTTAACCAAGGCAAATTTACGAACTGCGAAACTTTTACAAACGAATCTTAGTAGAGCAAATTTAAGTAAAGCAAACCTAATTGGTGCTAATTTAACTGCTGCTAACCTTAGTAATACCAATTTAACAGAGGCAAACTTGGAAGCTAATTTAACCGCAGCCGATTTAAGTGAGGCAAATTTGAAAAGAGCTACATTTGGAAGGGTAAATTTAAGCGGTGCAATCTTGAGAAAAACCAATTTAGTTGGTGTAGTTCTTCAAAGAAACTTAGCCGGAGTGGACTTGAGTGAAGCAAAACTTTG
The DNA here is from genome assembly GCF_020144665.1 of Oscillatoria salina IIICB1. Classification (NCBI taxonomy): domain Bacteria; kingdom Bacillati; phylum Cyanobacteriota; class Cyanophyceae; order Oscillatoriales; family Oscillatoriaceae; genus Oscillatoria; species Oscillatoria salina. The sequence continues at coordinate 2,014 of NZ_JAAHBQ010000013.1, forward strand.
TGGTGCAACTTTGTGTGTTTCAAAATTAAATGAAGCTAATCTAAGTTTAGCCGATCTTCGAGGAGTAAATTTTACACAAGCTAACTTAGAAAAAGCAAACTTTAAAGGAGCAAATTTAGGTGGAGCAATTTTCGATCAAGCAAAACTAACAGGGGCAATTATGCCGGATGGAACAATTCATGAGTAAGGAAAAAAGATGTTTAATAAATTAATACTTAGACAAACAAAAATTCCCCCGAGGTGGGGGAATGTGTTTTTTGAAGTTAGTTATTAAGCAAAGGTTGCGCCATTCCAGCCCCACATATGTCTTTCGGCATCGTTGAATTCAATATAGATGCGATTAATTGGTACGCCGAGTTTTTCAGTAATTTGCTGGCAAAAATCTTGACTCATAGCTTCTGTTTGGGCTGGTGTCATTTTGCCAATACTTTTTACTTCGACAAAACAGGTTGGTTCGATAGTTCCGGCAAAAGTCATTGGTACGCCTGATTCAAAGGCTGTCATAACGTAAGATTCCGGTTTTCCGAGATGTTTTGCTAGTTTAGCGGAAAGGGTTTTAAGTAGTCCTTCAACTAAGGCTTTTTCTTGGGCTTCAACTGAAGATTGTACTTTGATTAGTGGCATATTTTTCTCACTTTGAAGTTAATAGCTAAGAGATGTTTAGAGATTTAGCCGCCATAGTTCCAACCTGTCGTTTCTAGTAATAATTGAGAACCTTCGCGGTGTACGCCCGAACCGATAACTTCAGCAACAAATACAGTATGGTCGCCTTTTTCGATGCGATCGACAACTTTACATTCGATATAACCGAGAGAATCTTTAATAATTGGGCAGCCTGTTTCTGCACCTGGGTAAAATTCTACATCTTCTAATTTATCACCAACGCGACGCTTGGGCTGAAAGAACTTTGCTGCCATATCTTTTTGTTCGCTGTCGAGGAAGGAAACGCTGAATAAAGCAGTGTTTTTAATCATGGCATGGGAACCGGAATCTTGCTTGACACAAGCTACTACCAGTGGCGGTTTAAACGAGGACTGGGTTAACCAACTGAGGGTAAAACCGTTCATTTCGTCGCCATCTTTAACCCCGCAGATGTAAAGTCCGTGGGGGATTTTTCGGAGCATGGTTTTTTTCGCTTGTTCGTCTAGCATAAGTTCTCCTATCGATTTGATGTTAGTTTACCAATCTTTACGCAATTATTCGATTATCCCTAGGAGGGAGAGTGTGGAGGGGAGATTGTCATCTGGTGGGATTTTAGTTTCCACTGCTGGATGAGATCAAGCAAAAAGTTTGTCTGAGTTAACGGGAAAAGTGGCGATCGCTCTTTTTTTGAGAGAGATTTTAATTTTGTTCGCTAGTCGCAGTTGCGCAACTGGTTCGACGAGTAAGTCACGATTTGAGAGAACTCCTTCAGCGACATCTTCACTAAAACAACGGATATGCAAAACTCGCCAACTTCGGAAAACTTTACATTTACCCAGGATTTTTAGCTGTCGCAGTTCTTTTTGGTTCTCTCGATAGAAATCCCAAATGAGTTTAGTTAATTGAGAAGGTCGGTTCATGTCCGGTTCGTCTTGTTTGCTAATTCAACACCAAAGCCAGGAAGTTGATTTACGGACTTCAGCTTTTTTTGGTATAGTTTCTCCCTTTAATAACTATTGAAACTTATTTGTCTAGCTAATGGGCTGGGACTGAAAAAAGATTTAACCACAGTGTTGCTCTAACGTAAAGAAACGCGAAGAAACGATCGCGCCCAACCTCTCAAATTGTCTAGAAATATTATAAACGTCTAAAATCCGATCGGAAAAACGTATTTTTGTGGCAAGATCGAAAATTGCTGCTATGTGGAGATTCTAAATTATGGCACTGCGATTAGGCGATACCGTACCAGATTTTACTCAAGCTTCTAGCATGGGCGAAATTTCCTTTCACGAGTGGGCTGGAGATAGCTGGGTAGTTCTCTTTTCTCACCCGGCTGACTACACCCCAGTTTGCACCACCGAATTAGGAATGGTTGCTAAACTCAAGTCAGAATTTGACAAGCGTAACGTCAAAACCCTAGCACTCAGCGTTGATGATACCGAATCTCATCAAGGTTGGATCAAAGATATAGAAGAAACCCAGAATACTACTGTCAACTATCCCATCTTGGCAGACCCAGACCGCAAGGTTTCCGATCTTTACGACATGATCCACCCCAACGCGGACAATAGCTTAACAGTTCGTTCCGTCTTCATCATCGATCCTAGCAAAAAACTGCGCTTAGTCATCACCTATCCGGCTAGCACTGGGCGTAACTTTGACGAAATTTTGCGGGTAATTGATTCTCTCCAATTAACCGACAACTACAAAGTTGCTACTCCAGTTAACTGGACAGATGGCGGTGATTGCGTGATTGTTCCTTCGATTAAAGATCCTCAAGAGTTAAAAGAACGTTTCCCCAAAGGATACGAAGAAGTAAAACCTTACTTGCGGATGACACCTCAACCAAACAAATAAGAGGTATGGTTAACGCATAGATGTGGTAATTGTAGGGTGGGCATTATTTTGCTCACCCTACTTAGTTTAACTAGCAAAAACATCAGATTTAGCAGACATAATGGATATTAAAAACGGTTTCGTTGATACAGTTGGCAATACACCTTTAATTCGCTTAAATAGCTTTAGTGAGGAAACAGGATGCGAAATTTTAGGGAAAGCAGAATTTCTCAATCCCGGAGGGTCGGTAAAAGACCGTGCGGCTTTGTATATTATTGAAGATGCAGAAAAAAAAGGCTTGCTGAAACCAGGAGGTACTGTAGTAGAAGGAACTGCTGGGAATACCGGAATTGGTTTAGCCCACATTTGCAACGCGAAAGGTTACAAATGTTTGATAATTATTCCGGAAACTCAGTCTCAGGAAAAAATCGATATGCTGAAAACCCTAGGGGCTGAAGTGCGTACTGTACCAGCCGTACCATATCGCGACCCTAATAATTATGTCAAGGTTTCTGGGCGTTTAGCTGAAGAAATGAATAATGCAATTTGGGCAAATCAGTTTGATAATTTAGCTAATCGACAAGCACATTATGAGACTACAGGACCCGAAATTTGGGCGCAAACTGATGGTACTATAAATGCTTGGGTCGCTGCAACTGGTACGGGTGGAACTTATGCTGGTGTAGCTATGTTTTTGAAAGAAAAGAATCCCGATCTTAAATGTATTGTCGCCGATCCAATGGGTAGCGGACTTTATAGTTATGTGAAAACTGGGGAAATTAATCCTGAAGGTAGTTCGATTACTGAAGGAATTGGCAACAGTCGGATTACTGCTAATATGGAAGGGGTACCGATTGATGATGCGATTCAAGTTGATGACCAAGAATGTCTGAGGGTGGTTTATCAGTTATTAGAAAAAGATGGTTTGTTTATGGGGGGTTCGGTCGGAATTAATGTCGGTGCTGCTTATGCTTTGGCTAAAGAAATGGGTCCAGGTCAAACAATTGTAACTGTTCTTTGTGATGGTGGCAGTAGGTATCAATCTAGGTTGTACAATCGGGAATGGTTAGCTGAAAAAGGTCTTTTACCACCAGAAGTTTAAATCAGCGATCGGTTACCAGTTATCAGTTAAGCTATGACGTATTTAATCTGAAGTAGTGAGAAAGATTTTCAAGGACAACATATGAATAAATGTTACTCTACATCACATTCTGATGAAGCTTTGTAAAAAACTGTAATCAAAGCAATGAGCCAAAAATGAGAAAGCTAGAATAAAAGTATAAATACTCAACCAATGAGGAGGACGCTATGAAACTCAATTCGATGATTGGTGCAGTTTTAGTAACAGCGATCGCTCTCTCAGCCGTACCAGCGATCGCCTGGGGTCGCCTCAATTCTCACGATTATAGCAACCAAAATGTTACCGATACTGTGATGCCAAACCACTATGGTGGAAATCACGGCGGAACCCATCGGGGTAGACTGAATAGGCATGGTGGATGCTAGTTATTAGAAAACTCCCCAGAATGACTAAACAAACTACCAGTTTAGGTTTCAACCTGCTTGTTACCCCATAAGTGCAAGATTGCCAAGAAAAAGGCGTAGCATGGCTACGTCTTCTAAATGACAATTGAGACTGAGAATTTTTACTTTTCTGGTTGATAATATTCGTGGGTTAAGAAAGGTACATCAACTAATTCTCCCGTTGTGTTTCCTACCTCAAGTTTTAAACCTACACTACCTGCTTTTGTTCGCACGTAAGCTAAACCAAATGCGCCTTCGGGAGTGTCGGCATAGCTGGTTAAAGTGCCAACTTTTTCGCCGTTAACTGTGATAATTGTTCCTGGTTCTACGGGGGCGGCTAGTCGAATTCCTCGAAGTTGTTGTTTGACACCTTTGTAAGTATTTAAACGCGCAATTGTTTCTTGACCAATGTAACAACCTTTGGTAAAAGAAATTGCTTGCCACAAACCTGCTTCGAGGGGGTTATAATCTTCGGTAAGTTCTCGATTTGGTGTTGGTCTTCCTTGCCAGACACGCAGTTTTTCCCAGACATTTTCGCCTATGGGAATTGCTCCCGCAGCCGCAATTCTTGACCATATTTCTGCTGCTTTGTCAAGAGGAATAATGAAAGTGTAACCGGGAATTGCTAAACCACTACCAACAGCAAGGCGCACATCTTGAAAAAGTTGATGAGTGGCGTTTGGTTGACCAATTATGGCTTCCATGTTTAGTTTGGTTAAAATTTGCTCGCTGGCGGAACCAATTAAGCTAAAAATAGCATATTGGGCGGAGAGATTGGCTAATTTTACGCGATCCATGGGGAAAAGATAGCGGTCTAACCAGGACATGATTTTTTCTGATTGACCGGGAGAAATTAAGAGTAAAGCGCTATCTTCGGTGGTGTAAACTGTAGCTAAATCAATTGTGCGTGCGGTTGAGTTAACAAAAATTGTTTCGCAGCCTTGTCCTGGTTGAAGTGATTTGATGTCGTTAGTAGTTTGATTGTGGAGGAAAGTTAAACGATCGCTGTCGCTAACTTCAATTATGCCCCAGTGAGAGCGATCGCACAAGGCAACACCCTCGGTGGCAGCTTGGAAAGCTTCGCGATCGTTACCAAAACTGGTTGGCGTGCTAGAATCTTCAGTAAAGATTGCTCCTGCTTGAGTTTGTATTTCTGTTAATTTTGGGGTCATAGTTGAAATTTCAGGATAGGAACCACAGATGAACGCAGATCAACGCGGATGATTGAACTTAGATTGCTTAGTTTATCCTTAATTTAGCATTTAGATAAGTTTTTCTTTCTGGCAAGCATTTTTTAGTTTGAAGGGAGATTAGCAAATAAAGTTTCAATAGTTTGTTTGGTTTTGGCTTCTAATTTTTCCCAGTCTACATCTCCAGTTTCGTCAATTAAATTAGTATCAATTTCAACTTCGCTAGTGGCAGAAGTGTCTTCTTCAGCAACATATAATAAATCTCGATTGTAATTGCGAAAACAGATTTGAAAACAAAGACTCCAAAGATCCACTGTTACAGTACAATCTTTGTGAGTTAAAATGAGGCGATCGCCAGGAAGTGGTGTTTCAGTTTTTTCGTAGTTACCTTTCCAGTTGCCTTTTTCTAACTGTTTGCGAAGGTTATCGACGACTCTAATATATGCTGGTTGCATCAAGAGTTGGGCTTGTTCCCAAGCTTGGATATCTTTAAATGTTGGTTTCATAGTTTAGTTAGCGGTTAGTAATTGGGGACTGGGAATTCAGTTATCAGTGAACAGTTAGCAGGTAGCCGCATTTACCAATTATCAGTTTATACTCCTTGTCATCCTCATCCCAATCCCTAATCCCCAGTCCCTAATCCCCAGTCCCCCCACAAGTGTGTAAAGATTAAAAGTTAGAAACATAAACCGATGTTCTTATGATTGGTAAGCTACTAGACGGGCGTTATCAGGTTGTCCAAGTTTTGAGTGGGGGTGGATTTGGCGAGACTTACATAGCCCAAGATACCCGACGACCGGGTAATCCGGTTTGTGTTGTTAAACATCTTAAACCTGCGAGTCGCGACCCGGAAACGTTAGCTGTCGCAAGGCGCTTATTTAATAGTGAAGCAGAAACCCTGGAAACTTTGGGCGACCATCCTCAAATTCCCCGACTTTTAGCTTATTTTGAAGAAGACGAGGAATTTTACCTGGTACAAGATTATATTGATGGACATACTTTAGCAGCCGAGTTGGTTCCAGGTAAACCTTGGCAGGAAAGTTGGGTAATACAACTATTGCTGGAAGTTTTGCCGATTTTAGAGTTTGTCCATTCTCAGGGTGTTATTCATCGAGACGTCAAACCAGAGAATTTGCTGCGTAACCGCCAGGAGAAAAAGTTATTTTTGGTAGATTTTGGTTCGGTGAAGCAAGTTAGTAATCAAACAGCGATCGCTAAAGGTCCGCTTAATCCTACTGTAGTGGTGGGTACTCCTGGTTATATGCCTAGCGAACAAGGTAGAGGACAACCGCGTCACAGTAGCGATATTTATTCTCTGGGTATTATTTGTCTTCAAGCTTTGAGTGGGGTTAAACCAGTTAATTTCCGTTACGATACGAAAACTGGCGAAATTCTCTGGCAGCATCTTGCAGACATTAGTCCGGAATTAGCCACAATTTTAAATCAAATGGTACTTTACCATTTCCGAGAACGTTTTGCTTCGGCGAGAGAAGTTTTAGCTGCACTTCAGCCGCTTATTCCGGCTACTCCACCTTTAGATTATCCTCCATCGCCGGAACTTTCTGCACCTCCACCACCAACGCCAAAACCAGCAACACCGCCTTTATCGGAACAACGTACTGTAGCTGTGGGAGGTGGTAATTCACCTCAGCAACCAACTCCTCGCCCTTCGCCTTCTCCTCGCCCAACTTCTCCGCCTAGCCCGGAACCAGATAACTTACCTGTATTTTTGTTTGGGAGTGCGATCGCTGCTATCTTGGCTTTAGGAATTGGTATTGCTTTTGCTTTGCGTCAAGAACCGACAACTTTGGGAGAACAAAGAAGTTGTACAGTTACAGTTAGTGGTTTAAATGTGCGTTCTAGTCCTGGCGGAACGGTTGTCGATGTGGTTGAGAGAGGAACAGTTCTTGCTTTGACAGGTGTACAAGAAAATGCTTGGGTAGAAATTAACGATCCTGTTTCTGGTTGGGTATATAACAGCGAACAATATATTGATTGTGATGCAGTTAGTCAACCTCCGGAAGTCGTTTCCCCGACACCCTCACCTTCACCTTCACCTTCACCTTCACCTAAACCCCAAGTAACTCCAAAACCTAAACCTGTTGACAACGGACCGAGACAATTAGCCGCAGCAACTGAGAAATATCAACAAGGAAATTTAGAAGCAGCGATCGCGCAAGCAAATTCAATTGGGCGAACCAGTTCGGCTTATAATGATGCTCAAGCGGCTATTCGTAATTGGCGCAGTCAATGGTCACAAGCTGAAGCTAAATATAATGAAGCTTTACAAGCTTTTGATGCCAGTCAATGGGATGATGTCATTGCTTATGCTAATAGCGACTTACCAGACAACCGCTACTGGCGAGAACAATTTCAACAACTAGCTGCCGAAGCCAAAAAACGTCAAGCTGAGGCGGAAAAAGAACCACCACCCCCACAACCAAGTCCGAGTGAGTCACCGAAACCGCCATCGGTGGAAGTACCGGAAGTTGAGTCACCCGAACCACCGAATACTGAACCCTTGGAATTACCGAAAACTGAGAAGCCAGAACAGCCGGAAATTATCGTTCCCGAACCAACTTCGCCTTCATCAGAAGAGTAATTTCCCCATTTTGAATATTATTAAATCTTTCTCGCGATCGCTGAATCTTGCTTATTATTATTAATTAGAAGGAAACTGAGTTACATTAGCAACAGCTTGTAAAATTAATTTTCCTGAATTCACTTCTAATTGCTGAATTCGCAAGGAAATTCCTTCCATTTCAAAATTGCTTAAAGTTAAAATTTCTCTGGCTTTTGCTAACAAAGCTTTAGTTAATTCTGGCGAAAGTTCTTTACCTTCTTGATACTCTACCTCTGCTAACACAACTGCTCTCCCATCGGTTGAAACATGAGGTGTAGTTTGGAAAGAAACTTGCTTATTTTCGCCCGTTTGCTGTACTTTAATTTCTGCATCAATAGCAATTTTCCCATCAGCTAGCAGATGACAATCAACTCTTTCTGTATCAATTGTTACCCTTTCCTTATCTAATTCAATTTGTAAATTCTGCATTCGATCGCTGAGGATTTCTGAGTTAAAAGCACGATTGATATCTTCTTCAGTTAAAACAATTTGAGCTTTTCCTTCTGTAGGTTTGGTTAATTCGATATTTCCCATCAAAGCCTTCATCGGATTAACAGCAATACTATTCATTTGGATTTGCATTTTTTGCATCCGCAAATCTTCTTGCATTACCAGTCCTTCACCATCAATGGCTAAAGATTCTAGTTCACCTTGAGCTAATTTTCCTGGATCTGTTTTTACCTCAACCTCTAAATTGTCTGCTTCATCTAATTGGGTAGAAAGTGCTACTTCAGCGATTTTATTCAACGCTTGTTCTCCTAAATTATCTATTCCTGGAACCATATTATTTACCTGAGTTGCAACATTTTAAATGTAGAAAAAAGCTAGGCAAAAAATATCTGTCCCAGAGTAGGTATTTTTGAGCAGGACTGAAGTCCTGACTACGAACTTGCTTGAGCAGGACTTTAGTACTGACTACGAACTTGCTTGAGCAGGACTGAAGTCCTGACTACGAACTTGCTTGAGCAGGACTGAAGTCCTGACTACGAACTTGCTTGAGCAGGACTGAAGTCCTGACTACGAACTTGCTTGAGCAGGACTGAAGTCCTGACTACGAACTTGCTGGAGCAGTTTTGTTTTTTAGATTACAAATTGAAGTACAGTATGTAGTTTAAACTAGAATTGGCATTCTAAAATTTAGTTAGATCGGGGGAAAAATGGCTGATGGATGAGCAACTGTTTGCTGCGATCGCGGCGAAAGATTTACCGCGAGTGGAAGAGTTACTGGCTGCGGGAGCAAATCCCAATGCTCGTCAAGGAGACAAGAGCGCTTATCAACTCGTACCTCACGGCTCTGACGAGATCAAATGTGCTTTGATTGAAGCAGGTGCAGAAGACCCAGAACTGATTTATTCTTTGGTTTGGGTAATTGGTACAGGAAGGGTGGAAGCAGTTCGTGTCTTGATTAACAAAGGAGCGGATGTGAATGTTTCTACTGGTTTGGGGACACCAATTCGGGTAGCAGCAGGTGACGGTATGACAGAAATTGTCGAATTACTGATTGAGGCTGGAGCCGACGTAGATGCAGGAAGCACTATTAGTACACCTTTGATTGATGCGATCGCGCACGGACATACAGAAATTGTTCGTAAACTGCTTGCCGCCGGAGCCGATCTCAATCTTACACCTCCTTTCCACCCTACTCCACCCATTGGTATCGCCTCGGCTCAAGGTTCTCCAGAAATTATTCAGAGCTTAATTAGCGCCGGGGCAGATGTTAATACCAAGATCCCAGAGATTACGTTGAATTCAATCGAAATCAAGCAACAAGCCGGATCTAGCCTGAAAGCCGCCTTTGAAGCAATGGAAGCTTTTGGACAGATGATGCAATCCCTAGAAGGATTTGAGGAGAATGAAGCACTACCGAACGCGATCGTCGCTGAAATTGAAAGCGAACTCGCTCAAATCGAAACTATCTCCAACGAACAACAACAGCAAGACAAATTAGAACCGGATCGTGCTGTGGATACTTTTCCGGCGATTATTGCGGCTCGTTGCGGTCATGCCGCAGCTTTAGCTATCTTATTAGCGGCGGGAGCCGACCCTCATCGCAAAGATAGTGCAGGAATGTCTGCTTTTGATTGGGCATTACGAAACGAATATCCCCATGTTTTGGCGGTTCTACGGCAATTTGGGGTCACGGAAACTCGGTTTACACTGGAGGAAAAGCTTTTACTCGCGGCTGAAAATGGCGATGTTGCTATGGTTCGAGATTGCCTCGATCGAGGTGCAGAGGTGAATGCGCGAGATACTCGTCGGCGGACAAAAGGAAAAACTGCTTTAATTTTAGCGGCTATGACTGGACATTTACCGATTGTCCAAGTTTTGCTAGCCGCCGGAGCAGATCCCCAGATGACAGATCGTACTCCAGATGACGAACCGATACCAGAATGGGTGTTAAGAAACTCTCAAGAATCATGGATAAGTATGGGTTACATCTTTGGACGTACAGCCCTCATAGAAGCCGCCAAAGCTGGACATACGGAGATTGTGGAATCGTTATTAGAAGCGGGTGCTAATCCTAATTACCAAGATCAGGCAAACTACACGGCGTTAACTTTGGCAGCCGAAAACAACCATTTCGCTATAGTTCAGGCGTTAATAGCCGCAGGTGCAGATGTTAATCTGGCGGAAATTTCGGGGAATACACCTTTGCTTTTGGCTTGCGAAAAAGGTGCTGTGGAAATTGCTGAATTTTTGCTGCGGGAAAATGCCGATTTTACTCAGACAAATTCTCGTGGTAGAACTGCTTTGATGAATGCAGCCGCAGTGGGAAGTTTAAGTTTAGTTGAGCTTTTGCTCGCGCGGGGAGCCGAGGTTAATGCTGTTTCTCAAGATGGTGAAACAGCGATCGCTCTCGCTGCGGGTGCAAGTCATTACGTTGAAGTTGATAAAAACGCTCCTAGTGGTGGAATGCTAGAATATCGCGATGGTGGCTGTTGGGAACTGCAACCTTTACCTGAAGACCAAATTCTCGCAGTTGTTCAAGCACTTTTACAAGCAGGTGCTAATCCTAATTTACCCGATTGTGATACGACTCCATTAATCGAAGCTGCAAGAAATGGACAATTACGCTTGCTGCAAGCTTTGCTAAATTCCGGAGCAAGTTTGGCTGTACGCGATCGTTATGGTAATACAGCCGTATATTGGGCAACAGAAAAGGTTTTAGCATTTCTGCGCGAGTATACTGGAACTAACTTGAGCGAGTTCGAGGAATCTTCTGAAACCGAAGCTGATGAAGATCCTGAAGAGGAAGCCCGACGCTGGGGTGCAGATTTACCGCAGCCCGATTTTTCCGCAGCAGCCCAAAATCCAGACTATCAAGAAGCAGTCAACGAACTAGCCGAGATTTGTGGTAGTAAACCGACGGGTAGCGAAGATTTTCCCGGTTGGTTTCGGCTTCACGTCCAAACTAAACGTCGTCAAGACATCGATACCGAAGCCATCCAGCGCGAATTTTTAACCAAGGGATACTTTGTTTATGAACCTCAATATTGCTTTGGAGAGGGTCCGGAAAAACTGGGAATTTTACCTACTACAGATAAATATGACGCGATCGCCTTACACCAAACCAACGGTTGCAATTACGGTATCGGTCCCGGTTACGTCGTAGAATGGCTGAAAAATCTCGAAGCAGAGCAACCTTTCATCATCACTTGCATCCGTGACGATCTCCTTGCAGGAAGATTTTTAACTCCGATTCAAGATCCAGAGGGTTTAGCAGCATCGATGTATGATTTTTGCCCCGATCTTGTCGATCAAGGCTGTGGTTCCCTCGAGCAGCTTGCAGAAAACTTAGTCGAGAGCGATCGCCTCTATTTCTGGTGGGATTAAAGTAGGGGCAATCCCCCTGTGGTTGCCCCACAGATAGCTTTTTCATTTCAAATTACGTCATCCTTCGCGAAGCTCAGGATGACATTTTTCCACATTATCGCTTTGCAAGGACATTGGGATCAGAACTTTTTCCACTGAATAAACTTAAGATAATCCCCCTCAAATAGCTCTCCTTTAAGCATTCGATTCCAATAAATCCAAGGCAAAACAGTAGTTTTCATTTTCCACATAATCCAACGCTCTTTAATCGGATTAAGAGGAAAGCTAGACATTGGTGTCTTAGTATAACCATTAAATTCAGCCATGATTGTCTTACCATAGCCAGTAATTAAAGGACAACAAGTATAGCCATCATACTTATTTGATAACGGTTTTGAATCAATGAAAGCAAGTAAATTTGCGGCGACAACTACCGATTGTTTTCGAGCGGCGGCTGCGGTTTTAGAAGTTGGTAAAGAAGAAGCATCTCCTAAACTAAAAACATTAGTATATCGATTGTGCTGTAGCGTATATTGATCCACGTCTACCCAACCATAAGAATTATCCGAAACAGCTAAAGGACTCTCTTTAATAAAGTTAGGGGCGCTTTGGGGCGGCGTAACGTGAATCATGTCGTATTTGTAGGTAACTTCATCGACAACCGCACCATTATCGTCGAAAACATCAAAAACTGCTTCTTTGATTTCCCCTTTAATTTCTTTCAAATTGTGCTGGAATTTAACATCAATTTCGCGTTCGGCAACTACTTTATCTAAGATTGCTGAATATTCTGGTACAGAAAACATTTTCGTCGCTGGTGTGAGAAACATCACGTTAGTACGCTGACGAACTCCGAATTTACTGCGGAAAGTGTCATCTGCCATATACATTACTTTTTGCGGCGCACCACCACATTTAACAGGAGTTTTGGGAAAGGTAAATAAAGCATTTCCACCAGAAAAATTTTTGATTAGTTCCCATGTATAAGGTGCGTAATTAGGTAAATAGTTGCTGGTGACACCATTTTTTCCGATCGCTTCTTTTAGCCCTTTAATTAAATGCCAGTCTAACTGTATACCAGGACAGACAACTAAGTAATCATACTTAACCAGAATCCCTTCTTTGGTCAGGACAGCATTATTATCTGGGTCTAATTTAATCACTCGGTCTGCAATCCAAGTCGCTTGGGGAGGAATGAAATCTTTTTTATCCTTAAAGGTATCCTCAATTTGGAATACTCCTCCACCTGTCAGCGTCCAACCGGGCTGGTAATACTGCTTCTGCGATGGGTCGATAATCGCAATATCTAGGGAATTGTTCTTTTTCAATATGATCGAAGCGGTGGTAAGTCCCGCAGACCCACCCCCAATGAACACAATTTGGTGATGCAGGGTTTTGGCGATCGCGTGGTTGACAGATAAAGCTGGAGTCTGCGACTGCTGGGAAGTTGATGTTATCATAATTAGTCTTTTTTTCGTCTGAGACAAGTTGTAAAGATTTAATCATTATATAACAATATAGACAAACAATAAGTTTTTGCCTAGTAGTGCACATTTAAATCTAAGACGAATTTTTCAGCTCCCTTGACTTATTTAACTAAATAGCTATAAAATGATTATAGGAAATGCCTGGTGAACCGAAACCCGTTACAAACTCACGATTTCTACAAGTTGTGTGAACGGAATCGACAAGACCCAAAACCAGAAACTCTGCAAGAATTTATCGAGGCTGTTGATTCTGCAAACAAGCTGATTAATATTGCCAGCCAGAGAAATCAACCCAATCGTTGAAGAAAATTGCGAAAATTAGACGGAACAGCAGTACCGAAAACAAGGCAAGCTTTGGGACTAGAAAATAAACCGAATTGTCCTGTAGAAGCTTGCGATCGCGAGTATTTCCTCACCTAACAAAATCCAGTTTAAACTTAGGAAAATTAGCCATGAAAATTGCCGTAGCCAGTCAAAACAAAACAACCATCACCGAACATACCGGACATTGCCTAAAATTTTGGATTTACGAAATTAACGAAAACCAAATTGTAGACAAGAAACTCTTAGAATTATCTCCCCAACAATCTTTCCATAACATTTCCCCCAACGAAACCCATCCTTTAGATGAAGTCCAAGTTTTAATTTCTGGAGGAATGGGACGTGGTTTGGTGGAACGATTAGAACAGAGAGGAATTGAAGGTATTATAACGAAAGAAACCGATTTAGATCGAGCAGTGAATGCTTATTTAGATAGTTCTTTAGTTAGAGAAGAACCAGAATGTCACGAACATGAAGGCAAACATAAACATCAAAACCGCCATCAAAACCGCCATCACCACCACCATCACAAATGTAACACTCCCAGTGCTACTTAATTCCCGTTAATAGTGTTAATCTAGTAGGTGCGTGATGACAGAAAAAACAGCTAATCGATTTCAGCTTTTTGCGATCGCGCACCTACTACTACTGTTCATTTACTGATATCAAAATTCTCATGTGGGCAAGTTCAATTACTGCTTATTTCCATTACTTAGGCTTCATGTTAGCTTTCGCCGCACTAACAGTAGAAGTCTTCAACTTGAAAAAAGAAATGACTCTCAATGAAGCCAAAAGAGTTGCCTTTGCCGATGCTGCTTACGGGATAGCTGCTACTGCAATTCTAATTACCGGAGTGTTAAGAGTTCTCTATTTTGGGAAAGGAACCGATTACTATCTAAACAATCCATTTTTCTACACCAAAATGGGCGTTTTTATCCTTGTCAGTTTATTTTCTCTTTATCCAACATTTACGTTTATTTCCTGGTTTAAAGACTTACGAAGCGAGCGAGCACCCAGCTTAGAAATTGCTCAAGTCAACCGATTATCTTGGCTAATCAAAGGCGAATTATTTTGTTTTACTTTATTGCCCCTCCTAGCAGCATTAATGGCAAGAATGAGTGGATGGAATTAACGGAGAAAACTTATGCAGCTTACCAAAAATAATCTACAGGAAAAACAAACCCACATTTATGATGCGATCGTGGTTGGGGGCGGTGCTGGCGGACTTTCGGCTGGCATTTACTTACAACGTTATCTTCTTTCTAGTTTAATTATTGATAAAGGCAAAGCCCGGTCTTTTTGGATGCAAGAATTGCACAATTATTTGGGTTTGCCATCTGATACTCCGGGCCGAGTTTTGTTGCAACGAGGAAAGGAACATTACGCGAGTTTAGATGGAGATTTTCTTAATGGTTTTGTTGAGGAAGTCAGGGATGAGGGAGAAACTTTTGCGGTGCTGGTAAAAGTAGGTCGCCAGAAGAGTATTCAGGCAGTTTTTCGCGCCAAATATTTAATTGCTGCAAGCGGAATTATCGATTATTTACCGCCTTTAGATGATCTGCGGAATGTTTACGAATATGCGGGTTATAACTTGCACGTTTGTATGGTCTGCGATGGCTATGAAATGACTGATAAAAAATGCGGTTTTTTTGCTGGTAGCGAAGCGGCGATTGAGGAAATGGTGTTTAATTTGAGTTGGTTTACAGCATATATTACAATTTTTACTCATGGGGCTTTTGCTGTTAACGAAGCACTGAAAGAGAAACTGCGAAATCATGGTTATCCGCTTATTGAAACACCGATTAAACAGTTTCTTGGTCAAAATCATCAAATGACAGGAGTTGAGTTAGCAGATGGCAAAATTATTGAGTTGGAAACGGGTTTGATTTCAATGGGTTCTTGCTATCACAATACTTATCTAAAAGAGATGAATTTGGAATTGAAAGGTGGGAATTTAGTAACTGATAAAATGTGCCGCACTTCTCATCCAAGAATTTTTGCGATCGGGGATTTAAAAGTGGGCTTAAATCAAGTTATCATTGCCGCAGGAGATGGGGCTTTAGCAGCTACAGGAATTTGGCGCGAAATTCGGCGTACTAGGGGAGCAAGATTGTGGTCGAAAAATCTGCTTAAGGAACAAGTTGAGGATTGATGAAAAGTTCGTTTTTAGTCAGAATTTTAGTCGAAAATACGGCTGCGGGTCGAGGTTTGTTGGGAGAACATGGATTAGCTTATTTAATCGAAACTGGTTCTCACCGCATTTTATTCGATACAGGACAAGGATTGGTTTTAAAACATAATGCTCAACAGTTGGGAATTTGTTTAGAAAATTTAGATGCTGTTGTCCTCAGTCACGGTCATTTCGATCGTGCGGGTGGTTTAATGGTAGTATTAGATGAGGAATGTCAGGCTACTAATTTATTTTTGCATCCATCGGCGCTGCAACCTAAATTTAGTAAGCGGGGTGAGATTGGTTCTCCAATTCAAGATAAAGAAAGTCTGGAAAAGCAATTTCGTCAGTTAGTTTGGACAGATAAACTAACAGAAATTGTCTCTGGAATTTATGTTACAGGTACAATTCCACGAGTTCATCCTTTGGAGGATACAGGAGGGGATTTTTGGCAAGATTCTCAACACGATCGCGTTGATTTCCTCTTAGACGATCAAGCATTATTTTTTGCAGCGCGAGAAGGTTTAGTGGTGGTTTTAGGCTGCGCTCATGCCGGAGTTATTAATACTTTAAACTACATTACCCAACTTACTGGCAAAGAAAAAATTTATGCGGTAATGGGGGGAATGCACCTCATAAATGCAAGTCGCGATCGCCTGCAAGCAACTGTGGAAACTTTAATCAACTATGATGTCCAACTAATCGGTGCAAACCACTGTACGGGAATGACAGCCTTAGCTTTTTTGTGGCATCACTTAGCTGGACGTTGCTTTAGTTGCCATGTTGGTACTCGCTTCGAGTTTGGAACTTAACACAAATTGTCCTTACTTGTCAATCTTTATTCAGAAAAATATGCGGAAACTATTACTTACCTTATGCTTGGGATTGTCACTGATGATTTTCCCTTTCTGGTTCATTAATTCAACACCAGCAATTGCGGCTACTGTGCAGGAAGAAACAGCGAAATCAAAGCTAGATCTGCCGGAAGCGATCGCGCAATTTCTCACTACTATTCCTCATGATTATTACACTCTTTCCAACGTAGACAGTCTCAAAAAAACGCTCAAAAATAATCAGGCTCTCCTAGTTGACGTGCGCCAACCTTCAGAATACGCTTCTGGTCACATTCCTGGCGCGATTAACATCCCCTTACGGACTTTAACGCAAAATCTGGACAAAATCCCCCCAGACCGCCCAGTCGTTCTTTATTGCACCACTGGTTATCGCACCGCAATGGGAGTAACTGCTTTACAAATGCTCGGTTATAGCAACGTCCAAGGTTTTCCTCCCAGCATTCAAGGTTGGCAGGCGGCGAGAGAACCGTTAGAAAAGTAAATATAACTAACTGAAAAGCAAAGCTCCCTGATAAAAAAGGAAACTCATCATCCAAGCAAACAGAAGCGAAACTCCGGCGGAAAATAAAGTAAATTTCCACGACTTCGATTCATTTAAGATCGTGGCAGATGTGGTCAGACAAGGCAAATACAAAAGACAAAAAATACAGAAGCTATAAGCTTGGGCTGGTGTCACAGAGATAGCAAGGTGTTGACTCACCAAAGTGGAATTCAAGCCGTAAATTACCGCTAAGGAACCGACAACTACTTCTTTAGCAATGATGCCAAAAATTAGTGCCAGAGTTAGATAAGGGTCAATACCAATCGGTTCCATGACGGGGTTCAGCCATTGCCCAATTTGTCCGCCAAGAGTGGCTAATCCAGTGGTTCCTGGTGGTAGATTGGTAAGAGTCCAGACGGCTAGACAGCCCAAGAGAATAAAGCCAGAAGCGCGGCTAAGAAATTGTTGCACTTCGCCCCAACTCCTCACGAAAATGTGTCGGATGGTGGGAAAGCGATAGGGGGGTAGTTCGAGGACGAAGGGTTCGTCATTTTTGAAGACACCACTTAGTAAAACGGCGGTAATCACTGCCACAATTAAACTGAGGAGATACAAAGAAAAAAGGGCGATCGCGCCCCAAAATCCGGGAAAGATGGCGGCGATAATAAAGACAAATACCTGCAACCGCGCGGAACAAACGGAGAAGGGAATAATCAGCATGGTCAACAAACGTAGCGATCGCGATCGCAAAATTCGCGTTCCCATTAAAGCAGGTACGTTGCAACCGAAACCCATAATTTGCATGACGAAACTGCGTCCATCTAATCCCAAGCGCACCATTAAGCCATCCATTAAATAGGCGCAACGAGACAAATAACCGCTATCTTCCAAGATTGCCATCATCACGAAAAAGAGGAAAATGAGCGGTACAAAGGAAGCAACAGTCGAGACACCATTCCAAATGCCATTAATCAGCAAATCTTGCATTACACCTGGAAGCGGCTGAATTAGAGGTTCGAGGATAACTTCTTGAAATCCGCTTGTGAGGAAGCCCATGATATCTTGGGAGGGCAAACCTATTGTCCAGATGAGACAAAACACCAGAAACATCCCTAAGAAAAACAAAGGCAATCCGGCGATCGGGTGCAGTAAAATGCGATCGAGTTGAGAGGTTAGCGATCGCTGTAAATCCGAAGGGAAAGTAACTACTCCTTCGAGAATTGCGCTCATTGCTTCTGAGGTAATTGGTGCTGCTGTGGACAGACAATCGTTGAGATTATTAACTTTGTAAGACTGAGATTGAGTATCTAAAGCTTGGGCGATCGCTTGTTTTGCTTGGCGAAAACCCTTTCCCTGTTTGGCACTGAGTAGCAAAACTGGCATCTCTAGTCGTTGGGAAAGTTCCTCGGTGGCAATTTCAATTCCGTAGCGTTTCGCTTCATCTGCCATATTCAAAAGCGCGATCGCTGGTAATCTTAACGCTTTTAGTTGCAACAGAAGACGAATTTGGCGATCGATTTGCGCCGCATTTAAAACCAGCAATACTAGATCGATCGCAAATGTTTCTAAAAAATAGCTGACTACTTTTTCGTCGTCAGAGAAACTTTTGAGGTCGTAAATTCCCGGTAAATCTACAAACTCAACCGACTCACCATTAATCGGGATGGTTGCTTGCAACAAATCCACCGTCACGCCTGACCAATTGCCTACAAAAGCAGACGCACCTGTAATGCGATTAAACAGCGTTGATTTACCGCAATTGGGCATCCCAATTAAGACGACTCGCTTGACCGCATTAGGATTTTGAGCGGCGCGAGCCCCTGCATGACATCCCATTTGCTTACACTCCCGCATTCAGGAGGCGTACTTGTACTGTCTCAGCCTCTCGACAGCGCAGCGCAATCTCTGTGGTTAACCCTACTCGGATATGCAAAGCTCCACCCAATCTCGCCTTGCGTAAGACTTGGATGGATTTGCTGGAAATCACTCCTAGGGCTGCCAATCGATTCGCTAATTCGCCACCATGACGACCGATATTTACCTGTTCGACAATCGCCACGTCACCCACGTTTAACTCTGATAAAGTCATGAATTTCCTAGGTCTACTTAATACAAATTTTATCTTAATTATCGAAGTCAATTATCTGCTTATTGATAATTAATATCAATTATTTCTTCTCTGGCGCGATCGCCTACCTCCGATTTTCACAGAAACTTACTTAATTGAGTATATTTGCTGATTGAATTATAATATAAATAACTATATAGTTATATAAATGAGATAGCAAATTGGAATTAACGTAACTCAGGGGTACACCTGAAAGGGCTTTACCGATGGGCAAATTATTTAACGAACTAAAAGAAGACATTTTGTATCAGCACGGGATGAATGCCTGCCTAAATTGCGGTGTCTGTACCGCCGTTTGTCCCGCAGCCGAATTTAATGACTACTCTCCCAGAGAAGTAATGAACACCGTGCAATCAGAAGATGATGAGTTGATTATAGAATTACTCAAGTCAGACAAAATTTGGTACTGCGGGCAATGTTTTTCCTGTAAAACCAGATGTCCCAGAGGCAACAACACCGCCAACGTTATTTTAGCATTACGCCGACTTTCGATTCGTTACGGCTACTTTACCGAATCAGAAAAAGGCAGACAACAACTATTTGCCAAGCGGGTATTTGGGGAAAATATGCTCAAACGAGGCTATACCTTGCTAGCCGAAAATATCACACCTGCCCACTTTCCAGAATTAGGCGAAAACTGGGAATACTATTACGAACATAGAGAAGAAATGCGCGAGTGGTGGGATGTACCAATGGACTTAGAAAATAGCCCCGGTTCCCACCGAGTCATTCCCGAAAAAGACATGGAAGAATTGCGAGCAATTTATCAAGCAACAGGTGCAATCGAGTTAATGGATAGCGTCGAAAAAAGCATGGAAAAGAAACTCGGTAGCAAAAAAGAAGTCGAGAAATATTGGCAAACTTGGTTAGAAACAGGCGATAGTAGAAACTACGAAATCAAAGATAACAAATAAGGAGAAAAGATCGTGAAAGTAGCAAGAGAAAACTTAGCTTGGCAAAAACATCAAAAGCACGTTCCCACAATCGATGAACCGGGAGGAAAATTATGGGGTTGCTTCCGTAGCTGTTTCTTACAAAGTGCTGCCCCTTACACCGAAGGAATAGCCTATAAAATCTTAAAAAATGATTTAGGCATGGATTTGCGAGAAGCACCAGGACATACTTCTTGTGGCGCAATTGGCTATCACGGAGATGTGTCAAACGTAGAAACCCAAATGGTAGTTGCAGCCAGAAACTTTTCCGTAGCCCATCACGAATTAGGTGTCGATAATCTCTTTTCCTTCTGTGTAACTTCCTTTGCCAACTACACAGAAATGATCCATCTTTGGGAAGAAGAACCAGAGTTGCGAGAATATACAGCAAAAACCTTAAAAGAAACTACAGGGCGAGAATTTTGGGTTCCTCATGTTTCCGGTGGTAGACCTTCTGTAGTTCATGCTTCCGATGTCTTTTTTGCTAATCGACATCAACTAGCCGCCAAAGCTAAATATAGCCTTAAAGGAATCAAAGCAGTCGATCATATTGGATGTCACTACGGAAAAATATTTCCTGGTGAAGCAATGGGTGGGGTTGAGTTTCCCCAAGTTTTAGTAGGATTACTAGAAGCTTTCGGTGCAGAAATTGTTGACTATCCCGAAAGAAGACATTGCTGCGGTATGGGTTTCCGACAATGTGCATTTCCAGAAAATAGAGACTACACCGCGAGTAGTGTCTACAAGAAAATGAAAAGTTTGAAAGAAGCGCACCCAGATTGTAACTTAATGCTTACCAATTGTCCCGGTTGTACTGTATTTTTAGATGCCGAACAAGGAACGATTAAAGAGGTTTTAGAAGAAGAGTTTAACGTTAGTGTTTTGGACTACGCCCAACTGACAGGATTAATGTTAGGTTATGACCCTTTCAAAGATTGCGGATTGAATGCCAAAGCAGTGTTAGTTGAACCATTACTGGATCAAATTGGCATTCCTTATGACAAATCTAAGACTGCGGAAGAACGCAGAAGACCATTTTAGTTTTTCCCTGAAAAGAAGAAGAAGGTAAAAGTACCTCTGAAAAGCAAAATTTAGAGGTACTAAAATACTCAATAATTGCCAACAAAATTAAAGGTAAAAAACAATGAACAAAAAAGTAGTAGTAATTGGTGGTGGACCTGCGGGCATGGCAGCAGCAGGAAAACTGCAAGATTTCGGATATGATGTAGTTTTAGTCGAGAAAAAAGCCGAAGTTGGCGGACATTTAAATAAGTGGTATAAAGTTTTTCCTGACTTTACCGATGCTTCGGAAATTATCGCCAATTTAAAGCAAGGTTTGGGTGAAACTCGAATTTTAAATAATGCTACTGTCACTCAAATTGAAGGGTCAGCACCCAATTTTAAAGTAACTGTATCGACAGGAGAAGAAATTGAGGCGACGGCGATTTTAGTGGCGACTGGGTTTAAGCATTTCGATGCTTCTTTTAAAGAAGAATATGGCTATGGAATTTACGATAATTGCATCACTTCGGTAGAATTGGATGCCATGTTAAAGGCGCAAAGTGTCAAAACCAGCAATGGAAAATTACCGAAAAAAGTGGCAATGGTTCACTGTGTTGGTTCTCGCGATCGACAAGTGAATAATAATTACTGTTCGCGAGTTTGTTGTACCAATGCAATTAAAGTTGCGATCGAGATTAAAGAACAAAATCCCGATTGTGAAATTTACTGCCTTTATATGGATATTCGGGTATTTGGTCGCGGTTATGAGGAATTGTATCGAACCTCACAACAAGAATTTGGCGTGCAGTTTCTCCGGGGTCGGCTTTCCGAGGCTGGTGAAAAAAATGATGGTAGTTTATTGTTGCGTTTAGAAGATACTTTAACCGCAAAACCGATGCGATTGACAGTTGATTTGTTGGTTTTGATGGTAGGAATGGAAGGTAATTCTGAGTTAGCCGAAGTTGCAGGTTTAACTGTTGGTTGCGATCGCTTTTATACCACGGCACATCAACAATATTCTAATAATGCTTCTCCGAGGAAAGGAATTTTTCTCGCGGGGACAGCCACAGGTCCGAAAGCAATTGTCGAATCAATTACTGATGGGCGATCGGCTGCGGCAGAAATTGCGGGTTTTTTAGCTAATAATCAAGGCTTAAATTCATCGGCAAATGGGCAGTTAGTAGCAACAGAAATGGCAGCTTCACATAAGTAAGGTGGAAAAAAATGGTAGCTAAAAAAAAGTTTTTATTTGGGCTGAAAGCCGATCGCCAAATTGACGGCGATAAAATGAATCGAGAATTTAGCGATCGCGTAATGGCGGAAGGTGGAGAAGGTGCCGCGATCGCTGCTTGTATGCAGTGTGGTACTTGTAGTGGTGGCTGTACTAATATTGACCGAATGGATATGTCACCCAGAACCCTTATTCTGATGGTACAACGAGGGGAATGGGAAAAGGTACTGAAAAGTAACAGTCTGTGGTTATGTACTACTTGTTACATTTGTACATCCAGATGTCCTCGTGGGGTGCGCCCTGCCGATGTCATCGAAGCGGTAAAGGCGATCGCAATTCGCCAAGGAATTGAGAACGATTCTACCCGATTTAATCAAATATTTGTTGAGTTAGTTCAGAAACGAGGCATCCTTTTTGAACCAGAATTAATGCAGAAATATGGCGGCTTACAAGCGATGCTCGAACAAGCAAAATTGGGCATTCAATTAACCCTTAAAGGCAAAATGTCGCCCTTTCCGGCAAAAATTAAAAACCCGAAAAAATTTAACGAAGCATTAGAAAAGGCAGGCAAACAATGAAATATTCTTACTATCCCGGATGCAGCCTTCATACCACAGCGAAAGAGTTTGATATCTCCACAAAAGTCGTCATGGAAGAACTGGGAATTGAACTCAAAGAACTTGAAGATTGGTCTTGTTGTGGTGGTTCCGTAGCTGCTGGCGTTTCTCATGACGTAGGAATGGCAATGGCGGCGAGAAATGTCGCTTTAGCCCAAAAGCAAAATCTCGATCTTTTAGCCTCTTGTTCTGGTTGTTATAATAAGTCAGCTAGGGCAGCCAAGGCATTAGAAAATGAAACGGAAAAAGACCGCATTAACACGATCCTTTCCAAGATGGGGATATCAGTTTCTGATTACAATATTAGAGTCAGAAATGTAGTCGATGTCTTAGTCAATGATTTAGATATTTCCAGCCGCATCAAAAAGCCTTTAACAGGTTTAAAAGTTGCTTGTTATTATGGTTGTCTCTTGACTAGACCCGCAGATATTACAGGCTGGGATTCTCCTGTTATCCCGATGTCAATGGATAAATTAGCTCAAGCTTGTGGGGCTGAAGTGGTTGATTTTCGGTCAAAAACTAAATGCTGTGGCGGACCAATTTTAGTCTCAAAACAAGAGGTTGCTTTTGAATTAACTAAAAAACTCTTAGATGAGGCAAAATCTCTGGATGCAGATTGCATTGTTTTGGCTTGTCCCTTGTGTGCAACTAACCTAGAACTAAGACAACCTGATATTGAGAAAAAGTACAATGTGTCTTACAATCTACCAGTTCTTTATATCACTGAAATCATCGGATTAGCTTTAGGAATTAAACCCGGAAAACTGGGGATTAACAAACATATTGTCTCACCGAAATCTGTTTTAGCAAAACTGGGAATTTAAATAATCTCTTTGATCATCCTTTGTCACTCTCCAAGAATGAGAAAAGAGAGATAAATTTGCCTACCCAGCTTGAATTAATTCAAGCTGGAAATTTAAACAGATTGTGATTTTCCTTGATATCTGTCGATTATAGCACGCGATCGATTAATCTAATCAGGAAATTCTTCAACGTGAGCCTCTGCTTCTAAAGTCAATTTACCTTTTTGTAAGTTAAGTTGTTGCAAGCGTAGCTTCATTCCTTCTAATTCAAAGTTGCGTAAGTCAAGCAATTCGCTAGCACTATTTAATAACGCTTTTGTGAGTTCGGGGGAAGCTTTTTTCCCTTGGCTATATTCAACATTTTCTAGGGAGACTCGGTTTCCTCCTTCTGTTGTTTTCGGGACGGCGGTAAAAGCAACTTGTTTCGTTTCGCCTGTTTCCACAATTTGTGTTTCTGCACTCAGGGCAATTTTCTGGTTGTCGGGAATAGTAAAGTTAACTTTTTTCACATTGACTGGGGTTTGTTTGCCGTCTATTTTTACCTGCAAATTTTGCAATTTGTGCTTGATATATTGCGAATTAAAAGCACGTTCGATGTCTTTTTCAGTCAAGACAACATGAGCTTGAGCATCAGTAGGATGTTTTAATTCAATATCACCAAAAGTAGCTTTCAGTGGGTCGATGGCAATACTGTCAATATCTACGTCTAACTCTTCGGTACGGAGGTCTTTTTCCATGACCAAACCATCACCTTCAATCTCGACTGATTCTAATTCTCCTTGTACCAGTTTACCTGGGTCAGTACGGACATCAACTTCTAAGTTATCTGCTTCATCGAGTTGGCTTTTTAAACCAACTTCTGCTGCTGTACTAATTGCTTGTTCGCCTAAATCTTGTTTCTCTTTCATAAGTTAATTACTTGTTTTTTTGCTAATTTAATATCTTGTGGAGACAAACGCCTGTAACTGGTCTAGTATTGAGCCTAAAATATCGCTTTAGTTCAGCGAATCTATCTGACGAAATAAGGTAATTTTTCATTCGGGGAGCTGCTCTATATGAACTTGCGCCCAAAGGATTATTTTTTTTGTTGTTACTTCAATGCGATCTATATCTAAAGATAAGGTAGAGAGTCGCAAATGACGTAATTTTAATAACCGCTCTACTTGTTCTAAAATGGAAATAGTTGCTTCTAAAGGTAGGTCTTTACCTTGTTGAAAATCACCTTTCTGTAGATAAATTTTTTGTTTTTTGTCAATACGCAGTAAGACAGAGAAAGCAACTGCTTTAGTTTGCTTTCCTATTTGAGCAGTTAACTCAGCTTTCAGTGTTAGTTTGTCATTTCCATGTAAGTAACATTCTCCTCGATTCCAAATTAAAGTAAGCGTATCCTGTTCTAAGGAAAAGTCTAACTGACGAATCAGCGATCGCAAATAGTCCGAGTTCAAAACACGATTGAGATCTGCTTCGGTTAAGGTAATTCTCGCTCTAGCATCAGCCGGATGGGTGAGTTCTACTTTCCCCAAAGCAATATTCAATAAATCGATCGCCACATGGTCAGTTTTCAGGAGAATTTCTTCTAAACGCAAATTCTGAGGTGTGATTAAACCCTCTCCGCGCATTTCTACCGAATCTACTTTCCCTTGTACTAATTTCACGGGATTGCTGTCGATATCGATATCTACTTTCTCTGCTTCTTCTAATTGGCTTTTAACACCAATTTCTGCTGCCTTAGAAAGCGCTTCTTCTGGAAGTCCTCTATCTTTTGATTTGGACACAAGGCAGTCTCCTCTCGCGTATTTTTCAATATTTAAATATTAGTTACTCACTTACTTTTTTTTATCTATCTTAAATTTTATTTCTGAATCTTCAACAAATTTTTTCTCAAAAGTCAATCTTCCCAAAGAATTAAATATTTAACTACATTAACAATCAAAAATAGCTGTCCTAGTGACTAGATGAGCCACAGGAAAACAAGCGATCGTCAAGCTAAAACGAGATTACTTGTCTTTCATAAAGTTGAATTATGCTATTTAATAAAGTAATGTATCCAAATCTAACCTATGAACCCACAAAAAAACGATCTAGCCATAGTTGAAGATTTAGTCATTGCCGTAAAACTGACCCATCCTGGTGAGGTAGAAATTGTTGAAGCATCGGCAGCAGTAGATTTAGCAGAATTCGATCTCACACCAGAGGAACTAAAAAAACTGAAGGCGATCTTTCAAAAATTGAACAACAGGCTTTATGAGTCACTGCAAAAAACTTGTCCCGCAGTTTCAGTTATTTCTGAAATCAGGAATAATTCTGATTCTTGGTTAAGTGAAACTTAGTTCAATTTTCCTGGAAAAACTTGGGAAATCACTTCAATTTCACCTGAAACAAAAAAGATATTTTCAGTCAAAATTCCTGAAGATAGAGCAATCCTTTCATACTAGCGAAAGGATTGCTCGCTTATCCTAAATAATCAAGAAAATCAGCTTAGATAAATGTTTAAGGTAGTTGCTTGTAACTATCGATCTCCTAGTTCATTACCATAAGCATCTTCCGCATCAAAAACACCTGGTTCGTTATTCAGCAAACTTTCTTCTTCGTCAAAAACATTAGGTTCGTCTTCGAGAAAGTTATCATTTTGATTGTTGAAATTATTTGGTTGTGTCAAG
The DNA here is from genome assembly GCF_020144665.1 of Oscillatoria salina IIICB1. Lineage (NCBI taxonomy): Bacteria > Bacillati > Cyanobacteriota > Cyanophyceae > Oscillatoriales > Oscillatoriaceae > Oscillatoria > Oscillatoria salina. Next base: position 28,328 of record NZ_JAAHBQ010000013.1, read on the forward strand.
TTTTGTTCGGATGGACTAGCCGCCATTACAGCCCAGGTATCGTCGCCAATTCTACCATCTACTAACAAATCATTATCGTCCTGAAATTCTCTAACAGCATTTTCAGTCATTGAACCATAAATACTGTCAATTGGACCATCATAATATCCTTGTGCTGCTAAAAACAATTGAGCATCTCTAACCGCAACTCCTCGATCGCCTCTAGTTAATAATGGCGCAGATTGAGTGGTATATTCAAATTCTTGAATGTCACCATCAGCAGTTACAGCTTTGGCTGGGGTACTACCTAATAAAACCGGAGCTACAGATAGTAAAGAAGCAGCACCGAGAGTAAGTCCGGATTGAATAATCTTTTTAATAGCCATAAAAATATTTTCTCCTAAATTTAACTGCAAAGATTTTTTCAGCTTACCTTCAGTTTATCTTCGGATCGTTAAGTGTCGCATCAGGCATAAGTTTGACTTGTTACTAATCGGAAATTAAACCTTGAGAAAGGTTAAAAAGATTTTGTCAAGTAACTAAAGGTAGAAAAAGTTAAAAAACTAAGTTGAGCAGTCAGCGATCGCTACTGTGAAGCTAAAATGTAATTCTTAAGAAAGAAGACATAAAATGAGCTGAATAGATCTTGAATAATTTGATTGTTAGCATGGGATGAAATTATTCCTGAAAAATCCCTAATCTCAGCCGTTAGATAGATTAGGGATTGGGTTAATTTACTCTTCTTTTGGTTCGCTGGTATAATGCAGTTTGAGGAAGCTATCAAAGGCGTACCAAGCGAACACGTACCAGGGAATTATTTCTAGCTGTACTCCTTTCGTTATCAATTGCCGCACCGCTAAAATACTAAATGTCAAAGGAACGAAAAAGCGTAAGTCGGCAATTCCATTGGTTGTGTATTTAACTTCACGGTTAAAGTTAGTAACTGAATCAACGATCGCGGCGGCGGCTTGAGATTTACCTTTTGTTACTTGTCGCTCGAAAGTAATGTTTAAATCTGCTAAAATTTGGCAAAGATCTGTAAAATTTAAGCGATCGCGTGCGTAAAATATGGTAATACTGCCACTAGCAAGATTTGTCCGCACTCGATAAATTTCTAGTATTTCTTTGAGTGTGGCAGCAATGCGTTCGATCTGTTCGGGTTGGCGTGTCCCTAGAAGTCGAAAGCGAAGTCTACCGGGAGTTTGACTCACGATACGAGCAGGTATGGTTGCCAATTCTGGGTCAATTTCCTTAGCGATCGCTGATGTCATTTTACCGTTATTTGTGACTACCATCTCGGAGATCTCCTCATCTGCGATCCGGATGAATATTAATTTTAGACAATAATTTTAAGTTGAGGGTGCGCTCGATTACGCACCCTACTTGAGCGTCACTGGAGTCTATCCTACTCTCCTAACCCATTTCTGAGTTACCTTGAGCAGCTTCGATCGCTTTTTGCGATCGCTTTTCGGCAAGTTCAGCTTTGGCTTCTGCGACCATGTCTTCAAAGGCTTCGCTACCTTCGGCAATAATTCCTTTACCTTTCTCATAGACGACAATGCCGCCTTTGATAACTGCTTTGGTTACAGGTTTCAGCGCGGGAATTACGAATGGTGCAAGCACAACTGCACCGATACCTGCGGCAATACCGGGCGCTCCGAGGTCTTCAAATAAGTCTTCAACTTTAAGTCCCATAATTGGTACCTCCTTTACTACAATTTAACCAAATCTTAAGTAGGGATTGGGTTCAGTTATCAGTTAACAGTTACCAGCGAACAGTCCCCAATCGCCTAAACTTCTGCTTGAACCTTGCGAGGTTGCAAAACTGGTCGCAGTCCGTTGAGTCCGGCAACAACGCTAGAACCGTTGTTGATGGCGGTTGCAGCCATTGGGTTGAGTCCGACAGTCGAGGCTAAGATAAAGCCGACTAAGTTGGGAACAGCGACAATGCTGGTATTTTGATGAATGATTTGCTTGGCGCTACGGGCGATCGCGATCGCTTCGACTAAGCCGTGCAAGTCGTTATTCATCAAGACAACATCGGCGGTTTCGCGAGCGACGTCGGAACCATCTCGAAATGAGATAGATGCGTCTGCGTAAGCTAGGGCTGCCGAATCGTTCAATCCGTCGCCGACAAAAGCGACTGTTTTGCCTTCTTCATGCAACTTTTGGACGATTTCCGCTTTTTGTTCGGGGAAAGCTTCAGCATGAGTATTACTCGGCTTAATTTCGAGTTTTTTGGCGATCGCGGCTGCTCTGGAGGCGCAGTCTCCGGTTAACATCTGGATTTCTGCGCCAATTTCTGTCCGCAAGGCGTTCACAATCTCGAGACTTTCGGGACGCAGGGGATCGTCGTACTGAATTACGCCTTGGAGTTTGCCATCGCTGGCGACGTAAATCGCGGAAACTGATTTGCTGTCAAAATCAGGATAGCGATCGCCTAGCTCTTCTAAACTTACTCCTTCTTGAATCAGGAAGCGTTGGCTACCCACAAGCACGATTTCGCCGTTGATTTCTGCTTCGATACCTAAACCGACGTGATAGTGCCATTCGCCGCGAGGCAAGATTTCCAGTTCTTCTGTTTGGGCTTGGCGAGCGATCGCTTCTGCCACTGGGTGAGTAATTCTTTGTTCCGCAGCCGCAGCGATTTGCAACACTTCTCGGGCGCTGCGATCGCTGGTTGTTTTAATTTCGACGACGGAAACTCGTCCGAGGGTTAAAGTTCCGGTTTTATCGAAAACAATTGTCTCGATTTCCGCCAATTTTTCCAATGCTCGTCCGCTACGAATCAAAATTCCGTGTCGGGCGGCGTAAGTCAATGCTGCTAATACTGTTGTTGGTACGGAGACGCGAATGCCAGTGGCAAAGTCTAAGGTTAACACTGAAGCTGCTCTCGCTGGGCTACCTGTGGCAGCAAAAACGATGCTTCCTAACAACAGCGTGGGCAAGACTGCGCGATCGGCAATCTTGGCGGCATAATTTTCAATGCGGGTATCGTGGACGGGTGCGTCTTGAATTAACTGCACTGTCCGTCCCGCGCGAGTTTCTGCTCCGGTGCGTTCGGTGAGGACGTAAATTTGTCCTTCTCTGACTAAGGTTGTCGCATAAACTGCTTGACCTTGGTTTCGCACTACTGGCATTGATTCGCCTGTGAGTTTTTGCTCGTCGATTAAGGCTGTACCGCGCAGGATCGTACCGTCAATGGGTATTTGTTCCCCTGGATAGACGATAACTATATCTCCGGGCTGTACTTCTTCTAAGGGAATTTCTTCTTTGCCGCCGTTGCGTTCTACCCAAACAAATTGAGCCAGAGAACTCAACAAATCTTGGGTTTGATTTTCTGAAGAACGAGCAGTTAAGTCGCGAATTGATTCTCCGAGTTGGATTAGTGCCAGCATACTCGAAGAGGTGATTAAATGCCCTTGAATTGTGGTAATTGTTAGGGCGCTGAGGTCGAGAAAATCGACGTTTAAACGCCGTTCGCGGAAAATACCTTCGAGGGCGCGTCCTACCACTGGTAAAGCGGCGATCGCGATCGTTCCTCGGATAATTATTTGGGGTATTCCTAGCCCAAAGGGACCGCTTAGCAATGATAGTGTTGTAGCTAAAACGGGCAGTTGCAGTGCTAAACCACAGATTTTCCGATCCGATTGTTCCCTTGACTTGACTGTTACTCGAAGTGGTATATTATCGATACCAGCGAGTTGAATTAAATCGATTAAACGGCTGCGAACTTTACTCGGCTGGGCATCGTCGGGATAATAAACGATGACGCAGCGAGCCGGATAGTTAAATCTTACTTTGCTAAAGTTTTTGTCCGATCCGATTAATCCTTGGAGTCGTTGAACGTATTGGCGATCGCTGAAAATTCTTTCTATCCGACAGCGTATTCGTCCTAAAACTTCATGGACAATTGTATAAGTAATTTCTGAACCGTTTGCTGCTTGATTGTTTTTGCGAGCAACTGGTGCTTTTGACCCATTCTTTTCTCCCTTTACGAGAGTGAGGGTTTGCGGGTGTTCTACCAGTTGTACCATTTCACCCCCCTTGTTTTGATTAACAATTTGTTGGTTAGGCTTCGGCTTTCTGTACGGGCAGGTTTGCCATTAAGTTCAACATTGCCGCTAGCATTGCGTTACGAAAGCGCGACCAACAACTAGCTTTTTCAGTTTTTGGTTGCTGGCTGGTTTGTGCTTCTGTTTCTGCAACTACTTCTGCTTGATTATTTGGTTGTTGAATTGCTTTTGCTTCTGTTTCCTTCGTTGTTTCTAGTTTTGGCGATCGCGGCAATTCTAATTCTTGGTTTTCTGCTAATTCAGTTGCTGGTAAATCTACCTTGGGCGGTAATTGTTCTTCGGCAACTGGAGCATTTTTTTCTTGATTCAGCTTCTTGGTAGATCCCACAGCTACTAACTCTTGGCTATCCGTTAGTTTACCGTTCGTTTTCCCATTTTTGTCGGGGCGAAATTGTTCCATTCCTAGCTCGCTAGCTGCTTGAATCAAACTAGCTAGATAGGATTCCATTTCGTCTTGGTCTACCCGATTTGCTGAATAATCAACGATTACCGATGCAGTATCGCTACTAATCCGAATATTGATAATTCTGTTATCGGCTACCGCTAATCTTTCCAGTCTTTTCGCATAGTCGGCATTTTTAGCAACTTCGGGAATTAGTACGCGAATGCGTCCGGGAACTGCGTGCAGAATGCGATAAACTGCTGCTTGTTTTTCCACATTTTCGGTGGTTAATTCTTCATCAGGAGAAGATTTTTTTTCTCTCGCAATTCCTGGTATTCCTAGATCTAATTGCTCCCAAACTTCGCGAATTAAACTCGTACTAATTAGATATACGGGTAAAGCAGTCCAACCGTAAAACCCCAGCGATCGCGTCAGCAATATTCCGCCGATTGAAGGTACAAACGACTGAAGTCGAGTTGCAGCTTCAGCTACAGCATTGGCTTGTCTGGTTGCTCTTTTTTCTGCTTCAGACAGTGCTTTTATTTCCCCTATTCCACTCTCACCAAGCACTGCTAAAATTTGCGTTTGCTTAATAATATTTGGCTCAAACTTCACAACCAAACTACCTGTTTGCTGGTTGGGACGAATTTCACGCACACCATTCTTTTGTCGTAACTTCTGCGCTACTACTTCAAGTTTTCCTTGAGCGTTTTTATCTGTAGCCCGAAGTCGCATACGACCACCAACAGCAGATACTACCTCAAACCCGCAGCGATCGCGGGGTACCCTGACTTTGGTCATTGATAATACACTTAAGCTCCGGTTAAGAACAGGTTAAGAATATTTAGAGTACAGTTTATTACTATACGACTTTCTTAAGTTTTTTGCAAGGTTTTTTGTATGAAAAAATGTAAATCGAAAAGCTATGCGAATATCTCTTGAAACCAGTAAACAACATCAGCGATCGCTAATTGGTATCAAAATACACCGAATGAAAAAAACTACCTGGTGACAACCACCTGTAGATTAGCGCACAATTTAGTTGACATTTTAACTGAGTATTTTCAGCAAAAATTTAGGTTATATTCAAACAAGCTTTTTCTCATCAAAAAAGCATTAGCCCACTGGAAAATTAAACACCACTGAAACCAATAACAAATCCCAAACGGGGAAAGCAACGCTAAACTAGGTTTGGTAGGATAAACTGTAACCCATGACAATTTTCACGCTGCGATCGGTAAAAAAAGATTTTGGCATCAAAGAAATTTTGCGAGATGCTAGTTTTAGCCTGGAAGAAGGTGATAAAGTAGGCTTAATTGGCACAAACGGCTCTGGAAAATCCACATTATTGAAAGCGATCGCCGGATTAGAACCAATTGATAGCGGCGAAATTTGGGTAAATTCCGGAACAAAAATCGTCTATTTACCACAACAGCCAGAATTAGACGAAAATCGCACCGTTTTAGAGCAAGTTTTTGCTGATAGTGGCGAACAAATGGCATTAGTGCGCGAATACGAAGAAATTTCCGCTCAACTAGCCCGCAATCCCGAGCGTACAGAGCAACTACTGGCGCGTTTGTCAAGTATATCAGCAAAAATTGAAGCTGCTAGTGCCTGGGAATTAGAAACCAACGCGAAAATCATTCTCACCAAGTTAGGAATTGAGGATTTCGAGGTTAAAATAGGCAACCTTTCCGGTGGTTATCGCAAGCGGATAGCGATCGCTGCCGCACTATTGTCAGAACCAGATGTATTATTAATGGATGAACCGACAAACCACCTCGACGCACTTTCGGTAGAATGGTTACAAAGTTATTTAAGTCGTTATCGAGGTGCATTATTATTAATTACCCACGATCGCTACTTTTTAGATCGAGTCACCAATCGCATTATTGAAATCGATCGCGGCGATCTTTACACCTATGCTGGCAACTACGCTTACTACTTAGAAAAAAAAGCAGAAGCCGAAGAATCAGCAGCTAGCAGTCAGCGCAAACATCGAGGAGTTTTGCGACGCGAACTTGAATGGCTGAAACGCGGACCCAAAGCACGTAGTACCAAGCAAAAAGCCCGAATCGATCGCATTCGCGATATGCAGACACAAGAGTTTAAACAAGCCCAAGGTAAAGTCGATATTTCCACCGCAACTCGTCGCATTGGTAAGAAAGTTATTGAATTAGAAAATATTTCTAAATCTTATGACGGGCGTACTTTAATTAACAACTTTACCTACAATTTAAATCCTGAAGATCGCATCGGTATTATTGGCAGTAATGGTGCGGGAAAATCAACTTTAATGGATATTATTAGCGGACGAATAGAACCAGATTCCGGCAAAGTTGAAATCGGTTCGACAATTCATATTGGCTATTTTGACCAGCATTCCGATGATTTAGCCGGACATGAAAATCAACGAGTTATTGAATATCTCAAAAGTGTCGCCGAACTGGTGAAAACTGCTGACGGAAGCGTAATTACCGCCTCGCAAATGTTGGAAAGATTTTTGTTTCCACCCAATCAACAATACGCACCAATTAATAAACTTTCTGGCGGAGAAAAACGGCGTTTATTTTTGTTGCGAGTATTAATGAGTGCGCCCAATGTCTTAATTTTTGACGAACCAACCAACGATTTAGACGTACAAACTTTAGCTGTTTTAGAAGAGTATTTAGAAGACTTTAATGGTTGTGTAATTGTTGTTTCCCACGATCGCTATTTTCTCGATCGCACCGTAGATGCAATTTTCGCCTTTGAGTCGGGTGGTAACTTGCGTCAATATCCCGGAAATTACTCGGTATATTTAGACTACAAGCAAGCAGAAGAAGCCAAAGAAACTCAAGAAAATCAACCTAAAAATACTTCCCAAGCTTCGCCGAAAAAAGCCCAAACTCAAAAGCCAAAATCCGAGAAACCTCGCAAACTTTCTTACAAAGAAAAATCCGAATACGAACAACTAGAAAACACAATTCCCGAAATGGAAGCCGAAAAAGAAGAACTAGAAAAACTTCTTTATAATCATCCTCCCAATGACTTTACCGAAATGCAAGAATTAACCGAACGTTTAGCAAAATTGTGTCAGGAAATAGATACCGCTACCGAACGTTGGTTAGAATTAGCGGAAAGAGTTAGTTAACACAAACTTGTAGAGACGTTGCAGACAACATCTCTACATCACATCTTAAAAACAGCGCCAAATCTTAATTAGATTATCTTGACTGCGACTAGCAAGAGTTTGTCCATCCGGACTAAGTGCGAGCGCGCGAACTGCTGCGCTAAAATCAGCTAAAGTTTGTACCAATTCGCCTGTTTCTAAATGCCAAATTTTGATAGTTTTGTCTTCGCTAGCGCTAAAAATATATTGACCGTCAGGACTAATTTTAACAGCATAAACTGCACCAGAATGCTCGCGAGAATAAAGCAATTTTTCTGTTTCTACATCCCAAACTTTAAGCGTACAATCTTTACTAGCACTAGCTATTTTACTTCCGTCAAGACTAATCGTAACACTGGTAACACTAGCTTGATGTCCCTGGAAAACGCTAAGTAATTCTTCTGTAGTTGGATGCCAAATTTTCACTGTTTTGTCTTCACTACCACTAATAATAGTTTCTCCGTCAGGGCTAAAAGTGAGCGCATAAACCCATTCTTTATGTCCAAATAAAGTGCATAAAGGTTCGCCTGATTTTAAGTCCCAAAGTTTAATTTTATGACTGCCACTAACCAAAGTTTGTCCGTTGGGACTAAGGGCTAGAGAATGAATATCTTTTTTATGTCCGAATAAAGTACGACAGAGTTTTCCCGTGGGAAAATGCCAAATTTTAATGTAACTTCGATCCTGAGATTTATCACTACTAGCGAGAATTTGTCCATCTCGATCTAGCGCGATCGCTAAAACTTTTCCCGAATGTCCGTTTAAAATTTTCCTGGGAGTTGGGTTGAAATTCTTTTCTAAATCCCAAAGCTTAATTGTACAGTCGTCGCTACCACCAACTAAAGTTAAAGTTTGTTGGTTTGGGCTAATAGCTAGGGAAGTAACTGCTGCTGAGTTATCGGCAATTATTTGTGTAAAATAAAATTGAATTTGTTGGGGTGGTTTAGTCTGGGAAGCAATAATTTTCAGGAGTTTTTCTACTTCAGTAACAGCGAGATTATCTCCCAAAATTAGCAAACATTTTTGTAAAGTTTGACAATATTCTTCATCGCTTCCTGTTAAATCTGAACTCATATTTTGCAGATTTTGTACTCGTTCACTTACTACCGGAAGTTGATGCAAATGCAACCAACTAGCTAAAGACATATCTAATTGTTGATTTGCCCAAATTTGATTGGGTAAATAACTTAAACTATAAGCCAAGTTTATAGTTAGTTCCGGCAGCAAGGAAAATTGAGAAATTGCTAGCATCTCAAACACATTTTGATAAATTGAAACTGTCGCTGCGGCGAGATCGTCAATTAACTTTTCGTCAGGAATATCTTTAATTAAATCAGGAAGTAATTGTGGTAGTTGGGGCGAAATCTCATTTTTCATGAGATGATAAATATCTGCCATCCAACCCGCTACTAAACAATGACAAGCAATTAAAACTCGATTTAAATATTCCCAGTCTTGGCTATTAATTTGGTAAGACAAATTTAAGTCTCTAGGATCGATTCCCGCCTGCTGTAACTCTTCTTCTTCTGCTAAAACTGTTAAATTGTCGTAATTTTCTCCTCCCAAACGCTTAATCTCGGCTATAGTTTTTCCTAATTCTAGCAGTTTGGTTTGAGTTTCTTGCCATTTTCTTGCCCGGTTTTTGGCGGAAGTATTCAGTAATTCTCGATAGGGAATTTGCAAAAGAGTTTGATAAGTATAACTTTCTTGTGCTAAACCCCAATAAGCTAAGCGAAAGTACAAATAATCCCCACTAATTTCTGAATCAAGAATTAAAGTAGGTTCGGATTTGAGAATTCCCGATAAAGCTTTAATACTTGCTTCGCCACGAAAGAGATTTGCGTCTAAAGCACCGCCTAAAAATTCTGTAGGTCTAACTTGACTTTTTAAGGGATAATTAGTAGTTAAAAACTTTCGCAAACCTTCGTTAATTTGGGATTCAAGTTCGCAAATTTCTGAGTGGGAATCGTCTTTAATTGGCGGCGGTGCCACGAAAATCAAGAGTGGGATTGAATTTCGATTTAAGTGAGATTCTAGGAGTTGGGAAGGTAATAAACGTAACGACCAATTTTCGATAATTTTCTTAATTTCTGGTAACTTAAGTGTTGTTTCTCGTTGATAGCTGGCAAACTGTAAAAGTGTCTCGCGATTTTCAACAACTAATTGCTGCTGTAGGGCTTTTTCTTGGAGGAATGTTTTACTTGGAAAATTTAATCCGGTTTTTTCGATTAACCAAGCAAAAATTTGCAGTAATTCTTCAATTTCTTTTCCCGAAATTTCCGGCGATTTAACAATTTTTTCTTTAAGATTCTGCGTATTCAAGTCAATCTGTGTTTCACTTGCTACACTTTTCAGTAAAGATAAAGCTTGGTGTTGCTTTTCCTGAAAAATTTCAGTTGACAAATCGCTAATTTTGGCATAAGCAATCGATTTGACAATAGGAAGAATAGCTTCTAAAAGTAATTGTAACCAAGGTGTCATAAAGTTATTTTTTTTTACTAATTGATTCTCGGTATTTTAATAGCGAACAGTTGCTCTTTAGTGCAAGTATCTGGGAACGATCGCGCTTTTTCCAACAAAGCTAAACTCAACCAGCACCCACCAAACGATCTTCTCGCAGAGAACGAGTTAGCTCTTGACGAAAACTTTGCTACCATAGGCTTTAATCGCTGTTTACTGTTCGCTGCTATAGCGATCGCTACCCCCGATCCGAGTATATATTTTACTTTCTAATTCCGCTTTTTAACCAAAGCTTAAACAACCAACTTAAGTAAGTTTTTAATTTAGTAAAATTTGGATTATTAAAAGGTTAAATTAATTCTTGACTTGAGTTTATACATGAAAGTTATTCTTTGTCAATAAGTAAATCTCCTTAAATTTCAGCAAACCGATCTACTCGGCTTTAAACTGCTTGTCATTTTTACTTAACCTAGTTGAATTTTTCTTGAGTTATAATGGCTAGGAAAACAAATTATAGCTAGAAAAAAGATGATTTGCTAACTTGCTGCCTTGGATAACCCGAAGTAGAAGTTAAAGAAGTAAAATCTACTTTCGGGTGTATCTGCGACTCTACCTAATCATCATCATATTGAGCCATGAAAAGACGTAAATTTATTTGGTATTCTTTGCTAGCGATCGCTGGATGCAGTGGTGCAAACACTACTAATAACCAAACTGACAACTCAGTAGTTTCTGAGCCTACCACACTAAGATTTGCCGTCACAGATGTGAAAGGTTTAGAACTCTTAACCCAAGAGTACGAAGAATTTCGCCAAAAAATAGCAGAAATATTAAATAAAGAAATTGTCTTTTTCCCTGTGGAAACTTATACAGGCGCAGCCATCGCTTTACAAGAAAATCAAGTCGAACTCGTACTAACTGGACCCTCAGAATATGTAATTATTCGCAGTCGAACTAACGCCATTCCAGTTATTAGCATTACTCGTCCAAACTACTACTCAGTTATTGCTGTTTCAGCAGATAGCGGGATTCAATCATTAGCAGAATTAAAAGGCAAAACCATAGCCATGAGTGCCATTGGTTCTACTAGCGGTTATCTGGGACCAAACAATATTTTAGCCAAAGGTGGATTAGATCCTAAATCAGATTTTGAAACTAAACTTTTAGGTGACGAAGGTTTATCTGCATTAACAAAAGATGAAGTCGATGCTTGGGGTGGATGGTTCACTGATTATACAGATTTTCTGGACAAGGAAAATCTTTCCGAACAAGAATTGCCCGTACTTGTCAAGAGTCAACCGCTTCCTAACGATGTTTTAGTAGCTAGTAGCCATTTAAACTCTCAATTTATCGAAGCGATGAGAGAAAATCTTCTTGCTAACAAAGAAACTTTGCTACCAACCCTAGCTAAAGTAGATAAGGGCAAATATGCTCAAGCCACATTAATTTCAGCAAAAGACTCAGACTATGATCTGATTCGCGAAGCCTACGAAGCTATTGGAGAAGGAAATTTTCTTCAAGGGAGGAGCCAATAACCTGAAAAACATGGAACTAGCTAAATTTTCTTTAAAAGAGATAAAAAAGTGTATTTCTCATTTAAAGATAGCTCAAAAAATTGGTTATAGTTTTGCTGTGACAATTGGCATGGCAACTACTGGAACTCTCGTTGGATTAGTAATTGGCGATGCTTATCAACAACAAGCTTTTGAGCATTTAACTGTTGCCGATCGACAGGAACATTTGCTTAACGATCTGGAAAAATCAGTATTAGAAGTGAGAACGCATCCCCAAAGGTTAATTTCTGTCCTAGGAAATTCAATTTGGTTTGAGTATGAAGCTAACAAATTCATTAGCGATCTCAGAAAAGTCGAACAATTAACAGTAGAAATAGATGGTTTTGCTGGCGAATATCCTAATCATTTAGCAGTTAATGTTTCCGCTCTAGAAGATTTATCCTCTAGCTACAAAACTACTACAGAATCGTACCAGAAATTAATTAAATCTCTTTGGGAAAAAATCGAACCATATCGATTAAACCAAGAAGAAATTATTTTAGCCGAACAACAGATATTTAATGAAATGAGAGAGAAAGATGCTGTAGAAATTGGCATTGAATTTGAACGTTTAGCAGAAAAATTAGAGCGGGTTATTATCACAGCCGAAAAACAACAGTTCCAAGCTACAGAAGACTTCAAAAAAGCAGAAGCACTGCGGCGCGATATTGTGGTCGTGAGTATGCTAATTTCACTGGGAATGGTGGCAGTATCAGCGTTTTTTATCAGTAGCGCGATCGCGCGACCTTTAGAACAAGTTACTCAAGTAGCAAATACAATCACTAAAGAGTCTAACTTTGACCTCCGAGTTCCTATAAATTACTATGATGAAGTTGGTTCTCTAGCAGTTTCTTTGAACCAATTAGTTGAACAAGTACAAGAGTACACTCAAGAGTTAGAAATTGCTCGCGATACTTTAGAACAAAGAGTTGAAGAAAGAACCCAAGAACTTTGCCAAATACTTAAAAAGCTTAAACAAACTCAAGCACAATTACTACATAGCGAAAAAATGTCGAGTTTGGGACAAATGGTAGCAGGTGTAGCTCATGAAATCAATAATCCAGTTAATTTTATTTACGGTAATATAGATTATATAGATGATTATAGTCAAGACTTACTAAAACTTATTCAACTTTATCAAAAACATTATCCAGAACCTCTCCCAGCAATCCAAAAAGAAATAGAAGAAATTGACTTAGAGTTTACAATTGAAGATTTACCCAAAATTTTAAAATCAATCCGTTTGGGTGCAGAAAGAATTCGGGAAATTGTCCGTTCTCTACGCAATTTTTCGCGACTTGATGAAGCAGAATTAAAAACAGCAAATATTCATGAGGGAATTGATAGCACTTTGATGATTTTGCAAAATCGCCTCAAATCTAAACCGAATCAACCCGCTATTGAAATTATTAAAGATTATGGCAATATTTCGCCAATAGATTGCTATCCGAGTCAGTTAAATCAAGTTTTCATGAATATTCTTAATAATTCGATAGACGCGCTGGAAACCTACTTTAAAAATCAAACAACTGCTCGTCCAAAAATTTTGATTCGTACTGAGACAATTGACGAACAAATAGAAATTCACATTATTGATAATGGACCGGGAATAGAACCGGCAATCCAAAAGCGTTTGTTTGACCCTTTTTTTACAACTAAACCTGTAGGTAAGGGAACTGGCTTAGGTTTGTCGATTAGTTATCAAATTGTGGTTGAGCAACATGGCGGAGACTTATACTGCTTTTCTACTCCTGGTAGAGGTGCCGAGTTTGTAGTTAAAATACCTAAAAAAAGATAAATTAGTTATCAGTTATCAATCTTGGCAAAATAATCTTGAAAAATTAGTTATCGCTCGTCTTAAATAAGCGCTAAAATTAGCAAATAAACTAAATATTTTGGCAATCATGGCTAATATTTTCTCTTTACCAAATCAACTAGTCGAATCAGAAATATTTGAACCTTTGTTAGCTAGCGAAAATATATTAATTGAACGCATTGTTTCTACCGGACAAGTTACCCCAGAAGGAGAATGGTACAATCAGGAAAAAGATGAATGGGTAGTGCTTTTACAAGGTGAAGCTAAGCTTTCCTATGCTGATGGTTCCTCTCTTATTCTTCAAGCAGGAGATTACGTTTTTCTTCCCGCGCATGAAAAGCATCGCGTAGATTATACTAGCTCAAAACCACCTTGCATTTGGTTGGCAATTCACGGCAATTTTCAATTAAAATAAGCTGAGATATTCAGATAAAATTAGTAAAAATGAGTGAAGAAAATCGAGTAGGTTTTTTAAGTAAAACTTGGCTAAGAATAGTAGCCTGAGTTGGAGAGGGTGTTGGGGGGTTTGCCGGACGCCTTGGGAAGTGGTTAATTTGTTTGCCCATCTTAGGAGTAAGGCAGAGCTAACTGTGGCGGAATTGGATGTGTTGAGGAAACATAGACTGTGTTAAGCTACAGGTTGAAAACGCTATATGCAACTTTTTCCAAGTCAGGAGATTTACCGAGTTTTGAGAAGCATATTTTTAGCGAAAGACTCAAACCCCTTGATTATTTTGTGCAAAGTTGCGCATCACGTAACCTTGAAATTTTGAGGATATATCAATGAAAAAACTACTCATTTTAACCGTGGCAATCCTAATTACTCTGTCTCAATTATCAGGAACTGCGTTGGCTGCTCGACCTAGTTACCCTTGGAATTCTACGTATCCTTATTCACTGCAAACAGGACAAACAAGACATCACACGATCCCCTGGCAGCAGTTAACAACTTTCGGTGTAAATGAATACAATACAGCACAAAAGCTAACTGATTTTCTCAATAAATTTAATAGTATAAACCAGGCAAATCTCGGCGAATATCAAAATGTAAGTGAACTGGTACAAGGATACTTTAACGGCGAATCGCCTGCAAAAGAAACTGTTTCTGAATTATTTGCTTGGATGCAAGGAAATCTTGTGGTCGGACCATCACAACGAACTAACGATCCAGGTGAAAAATTTGATACACCGGCTTTTAACTGTCGTCAATATTACTATCCAAACCCTGCTTACAATAACTTAGAACAACGATGGAATGGAACAGCAAATGAAAAGTTGCAGGTATTTGAGACTCTTAGTACTAATGCAATGTCCGGTAATAATACTGTAAATAACCATGAACCTCAATGTAAATGGTAAACAGGTAAGCAAAAAAAGATGAGAAACTAGGCAAAACCTTAGTTTTTTAAAGTTTGCAGCGCTTTTCAGGTTGAAGGTGAACAAGAGCCTCTTAATTAAAGTTATACAGAAGGTAGAGACGTTGTAGATAACGTCTCTACCTTCTTAGACAGAATCTCTAGAATAAGGGTTTTCTAGAGGCAAAACTAGCTAGACATTTTCGTTTCTAACTGTTTCTTGCTTTCCTTGAACTCACGTCCAAGTTGCTTCAGTTCGTCAGAACTCATGTGCTGACGCATTCTGAAGAATAAACCTGTTTCTTCTTCGCTAGTGTGTTGGTCTACCTCTTGCTTAATTTTCATAATTAGAGGCTTAAATTCTGGTGAAGTCGGGTTCATTGACTTACCTTTTTCTAGTAACTTTTTCAGTTCAGCTTGTTCGTCATACAATTGCTGAGTTTCGCCGTAGATGTCACGAGCTTTTGGATAGACAACCTCTTCTTCTGCTTCAGCGTGAACCGAGAGATCGGCGTATAGTTGAGAGAATAACTCTTTGAGCTTATCTGGGTCTTGTTGACCGCGAATTTCCCCAATTAGGGTCTTGGCTTTGGTATGATCGGTACGGATGATTTGAAGCACATCCAACTCGTCTGCGGTGCGGGTAAATGCGCTGCCCAACGCACCCGTAGCCGCAGCAATACTATCTTGTACTCGTCCCCAGATACCTTGTTCTGGTTCTTTACCTGTGAGTTCGCGAGTACCGAGAATTTCGAGGATACCTTTTAGTTGCTCTTGATGAGCGCGGTTATCAAAGTTAATTGTGTTTAGAGGTGAAAGCGCTTGCATGACATCAGGTTCGCTGACTTGAGCGGCTTTGTGTACTACCAGTCCGGAAATTACTTGTCCGTGCTTGAGTAGCTCGTGCTGAACTATTTTTTCGTACATATTTAGTTCAGAACCTTTCATCATCGACTCGGTTTGTTGAATCAGTTTTTGAACTTTGTCTTTGGGTTTAGACTGAACGCCAAATTGTGTAATTACAGTTTCGATGATTTCGAGATTTTTCCGGTCATCTTCAAGCATATCTTGAAGGCGATCGCTAATTTCTCGATCGTCGCACTGATTCAGGAATTGTTCCTCATTGGCAATCAGTAAGTTTTGAATTGCTCGCATATCTGCCAATTTTTCGGCGATCGCGGAGCGTTTGGTTTTTTCTAGTGTAGATACCATAAGTTAGTGTTCTCCTATCTCACATCTATTAATTTTGCATTCTTCAACTTTTATTTCATCATCCTTGTGAAAGAGTAACATTTTTAACCTTTTGAGATAAGTATTTTCCCTGGCGAACAGTTGATAAGTTTTTAACTAATTTTCATCTGCTAAAAGTAAGATTGAGAAAGAGGAACACAGTGACAACTATGTTCCTAACAAATCGAATAAGTTAACTATTCGTAATAACGCAATTTTTCGCGATGCAAACGCAACTGGTAGAGTTGTTTTTTTCTTGGTTTAAGCACCCACGACTACACCGCCATTGGGATGCAATACTTGACCGGCAAAGTAAGAAGAATCATCTGAAGCTAAAAAGACATAGCAGGTTGCTACTTCTACAGGTTGTCCGGGACGCTTCATCGGAACTTGCTTCCCAAAGTCAGATACAGCGTCAGGTGGAAAAGTGCTAGGAATAAATGGCGTCCAAATTGGACCGGGAGCAACTGCATTGACGCGAATACCTTTTTCTAATAAAGATTGAGAAATTGAGCGGGTAAAGGCAAGAATTGCACCTTTAGTTGTCGAATAACTCAACAAGGGAGCATTTCCTTTGTAGGCATTAATTGAGGTAGTATTAATGATTGAACTACCTTTTTTCATGTGTTGAATAGCTGCTTTAGTCAGGTAAAACATTGAGAAAATATTAGTGCTAAAAATGCTTTCTAAGCGAGCAGCATCAATATTTTCGATTGTTCCTTCTAGATATTGTTCGGCAGCATTATTAACCAGAATATCCAAGCGACCTAATTCGCTTACAGTTGTTTGAACTGCTTCTTGACAAAACTGGTCGTTGCTAATATCTCCAGCAATTAATAAACACTTGCGACCTTGTTTTTCTACTAGTCGCTTGGTTTCTTTTGCGTCTTCATGTTCGTCGAGGTAAACAATCGCAACATCAGCTTCTTCTTTAGCATACAAAACTGCTACAGAACGACCGATTCCACTATCTCCACCAGTAATTAAAGCTACTTTACCGCGTAATTTACCGCTACCTTGATAACTATCGCGATCGTATTCTGGTTTGGGAGTCATTTCCGTTTCTAAACCAGGTTTTCTTTCTTGTGCTTGAGGTGGAATTTTATTGGGGGTAATAGTCATAAATTAATTTTCTCCGGATCGATTTCACGATTGAGTAGCAAGGGATTTAATCCTCGCTATCAAGAGAGGCGATCGCGACTAGATCGCCACTATCTATTAATAAAAGTTAAATACCGCTCAAATTGCATTTAGAAAGCATCGAAGATAAGGACGTTTACTGTCTCGGGCTGTTCTGGTAGAGGATTGCGCCTCTCCTTGACAGTAATTAAGTGGAGGAAGCGATAAAAACTCCACAACGTACTTTACTTACTTTGATGCTTCTGCACTGTCCAAATCTCTGCCAATTCGCTCTCCTTCGAGATTTAGCAATAAGTCACAACAGCAAAACCCTTATCCAGTGCAGTTAATAACTTTTTCAATTTACATTTATATCTTAGCAGCGATCGCTAAGTGCTTCGATCGCTCTTGGGGTCGAAAATTCTTTCAACCTCCAGATGGAGAAAGGTTTTGCAGTTACCAGTTAACAGTGAACAGTTATCAGTTACCAATCCAAGGTCCCCCAATCACTAACTCACGATTGAGTTCGCTTTTTTGTAACTATTAACTGTATTTTGTAACAGCATCGCTACTGTCATGGGTCCAACACCGCCGGGAACGGGGGTAAGATATTCAGCAACTTCTGCTACCGAATCAAAATCTACATCTCCCACGAGGCGAGATTTTCCGGTATCGGCAACCACGCGATTGATTCCTACGTCGATAACTACCGCCCCTGGTTTAACCATCTCAGCCGTAAGGAAATGCGATCGCCCCACTGCGGCAACTAAAATATCGGCATTCCGAGTTAAACTAGGTAGGTCGGTAGTACGGGAATGAGCAACAGTTACAGTTGCGTTTGCTTCTAAGAGCATTAATGCCAGGGGTTTGCCTACTAAGATACTCCGCCCGACGACAACAGCTTGTTTTCCTGCTAGTTCGATTTCTGCTTCTGCTAACAAGCGCATTACGCCAGCAGGGGTGCAACTGCGTAAACCTGGTTCGCTGCGTATCAGTCGCCCTAAATTCACTGGATGCAGTCCATCAGCGTCTTTATCGGGGTCAATTTGATTTAAAAGCGCAACCGCATCTAAATTTGCGGGTAAGGGTAACTGTACTAAAATACCATCAACTTGCGGGTCTTGATTGAGTTGCGCGATCGCCTCCTCCAGTTCGACAAAGGAAGTATCTGCGGGAAAATGTTTACCAAACGAAGCAATACCTACTTTCGCACAAGCACGTTCTTTATTACGGACGTAAGCAGCCGAAGCTGGATTATCTCCCACCATTAATACAGCCAATCCGGGCGGTCTTCCAATTTTTTCTTGTAAGACTTGTATTTGTTCGCCAAGTTGAGTTTGAATTTTTTCAGCTAGTGCTTTACCGTCTAAAAGCTTTGTCATTATTACTGTGTCACGTTTAGTAGATGAAATTGAGTTAAAGAAAATTGTCAGTCAGCTAGGATTATAGCTGAAAGGATCTCGCCAACCTGTTATTAGCTACTCTAGATCGTGAGAAGGGACATGACTCTGAAATTGAACAAATTTTATTTCTTATCTCTATTGCTAGCTCTTTTAGTTGGCTGTAGCCAAAATTTTGGTGTCACTTTCCCTGGGGAACGACGACTTGCGCTTACTCAAATTGGCGAACTCGATTTACCAACCAACTACGAAGACACTACAGTCTACCTTAAAGGTCAAGTAATTAGTGTAGCGCCTTTTTTAGAAAGTGGTGCTTATTTGTTACAGGATACCACTGGAACTATTTGGGTAGTTACCAAGGAAACTATCCCCGATCGGGGAGATATAGTCCTAATTCAAGGTAAACTCGTTTATGAAAGCATTCCCATTGGCGAGCAAGAGTTGGGAGAGCTTTATGTTCAACAAGAACAACAGTTAGGACGCCAAGCTAGTCAGTTACCAAACTCTAGTGGTGCGGTGATTCTCCCAGAAAGAAGTTTTGAATCTCAACCTTAAAAAGTTATGGTAAATTTAGCTTAACGAGCAATAAATCTCCAAGTCAGAATGAAGCCTGAAGTCGTGACTGTAGCGATCGCGATCCTCTACCAAGATAATCAATTTCTCATGCAGTTACGGGATAATATCTCTGGTATTGTCTATCCTGGACATTGGGGACTATTTGGCGGTCATTTAGAACTAGGAGAAACTCCTGAAATAGCTTTACGTCGAGAGTTGCTTGAAGAAATTGGCTATGCACCACCCAAAGCTGAATTATTTGGCTATTATAACGATGAGGAGGTAGTTCGTCACGTCTACCAAGCTCGGCTGACAGTTCCCTTAGATCGTCTCGTTCTCCAAGAAGGCTGGGATATGGCTCTAGTCACAACTGAGGACATTAGACGCGGTAGTTGTTATTCACACAAAGCAGAGCAAGAACGACCCCTTGGACATCCTCATCAGCAAATTTTGCTCGATTTTATCGCTAGTGGCTCGTCAAAAATTTTCTCTCCATGAAAAGCAAAAATTTGCTAAATTCTCTTGACAATTAAGCAAAAATAAGTCAATAAATCAAAAAAAGAAATTAGGTAATTGGGAATTAAAGTAAATGTTAAATCTTTTAACTATGGTTCGTGAAGTTCAAAGAAAAATAAGGACAATGAAGAAAGTGGCACTGAGGTTGCTCTTTAACCCTGAATAGCTAGGCTATTTTAACTGTAAAATGCGTAAAAGCTCTAGCTTGTATATTTTTTCACTGCAAACTCCTCAAGTAGCTAGCGTAAACTCTTAAGCACTCCTTCTATATGAAAAAGTCTACAAAAAAAATCTCCCCAATGGATCGTTTACTCTGTGGAAGCGCGATCGCAGCTCTCTCAACTGTCTCGGTTTTGGCTCCGGGAATGAGTCCTTCTGCTAGTGCGGCTTTAGAAGATAGCCCGAAAACAGTTGTAGATGAAGTTTGGCAAATTGTTAACAATGAATATGTAGATCGCAGCTTTAATTCCGTTGACTGGCAGGCAAAACGACAAGAATTATTGAGCAAAAATTATCCCAGTAAAGAGCAAGCATACAACGCAATTCGAGCAGCTTTACGAGAAATCGGCGATCCCTATACTCGTTTTCTCGATCCCGCACAGTTTGAAGCTCTATCTAGTCGGACTTTCGGCGAACTATCGGGTGTGGGTATTCGCATGGAAATCGACAAAAAAACTAAAGTATTAACAGTGGTAGAGCCAATCGAAAATTCTCCGGCTACTCAAGCAGATATTCGCCCTGGAGACCAAATTCTGGAAATAGATGGCAAAGTAACTGCCAAAATGACCGTCGAAGAAGCATCGGAATTGATTCGCGGGGAAACAGGAACCGAGGTACGCTTGAAAATGGCGCGAGGTGGCAGCAAAATTTTTGATGTGATCTTAACTCGCGTCCAAATAGAATTACCCGCAGTGCGCTACACGCTTAAAGAGGAAGGAAACAAGCGAGTTGGCTACATTAAGTTAGAAGAATTTACCTCTCACGCTGCCGAACAAATGGAACGGGCGATCGTGAAATTGAATAATGACAAGGTAGAGGCTTTTGTTCTCGATTTACGGGGAAACCCAGGCGGTTTGTTGTTTGCTAGCGTCGATATTGCGCGGATGTGGATGGAAACTGGGACAATTGTGCGTACAGTAGACCGTAAAGGTGGCGATCGCCAGTTTGCTGCTAATCGCACCGCTTTGACTAATTTGCCTTTGGTCGTCTTGGTAGATGAATATTCTGCGAGTGCAAGTGAAATTCTCGCTGGGGCTTTGAAAGATAGCGGACGAGCAACGATCGTCGGTAATCGGACTTATGGTAAAGGAGCAGTACAGTCTGTTCACACGCTTTCTGATGGTTCGGGTTTGGTGGTGACGATTTCCCGTTATTATCTTCCCAGTGGTGCTGATATTAACAAGCGAGGAATTACACCTGACATTCAGCTTGGTTTAACCGCCGAACAGCAATTGCGTTTGACCAGCGATCCTTCCTTAGTTGGTACGGGTCACGATCCTCAATATGCACGCGCGATTTCGGTTTTGAGTCGCAGATAGTCAAAGATCGGTGGTTGATGGGATATGGTTGTAGAGACGTAGCGTGCTACGTCTCTACATTTTTTTCCTGAGATACTGTTAACTGAAATTATTGGGCTGTTACGGGAACTTCGCTTGCTTCTGCCTGTTGTTTTGCCAAAGCAGCATAAAGACGGTTCAAAGCACTAATGTAAGCCCGCGCAGAAGCGACGATAATATCAGTGTTCGCAGCATGACCAGAATAAGTTTTACCTTCATGTCGCAAGCGAATAGTTACTTCACCGATCGCGTCAATACCAGCCGTAACTGACTTAACCGAAAACTCAATTAACTCATTGGGGACATTAACTACTCGGTTAATTGCTTTATAAACTGCATCCACAGGTCCAGTACCGATCGCTGCATCAGTAAGTTCTTCACCTGTGGGAGTACGCAAAGTAACTGTCGCGGTTGGAGTTGCGCGATCGCCACAGGAAACCTGGACTAACTCCAAACGGAATAACTCTGGTACTTGCTGAATTTCGTCGTTAACGATCGCTTCGAGATCCCAATCACTAATCGCTTTTTTCTTATCCGCTACATCCT
This sequence comes from Oscillatoria salina IIICB1, assembly GCF_020144665.1. NCBI lineage: Bacteria > Bacillati > Cyanobacteriota > Cyanophyceae > Oscillatoriales > Oscillatoriaceae > Oscillatoria > Oscillatoria salina. The sequence goes on from NZ_JAAHBQ010000013.1 coordinate 50,022, forward strand.
TAAAGCGCAAAAATGCTTTATTCAAATCAGTTTCAGACAATTCAAAGCCTAACTCGCGCAAACGGGTACGAAAAGCATTGCGTCCGGAATGTTTACCGAGGATAATCTGATTGGCGTTTAAACCAATCGATTCCGCATCCATAATCTCATAAGTCAGCTTATTCTTCAGTACCCCATCTTGGTGAATACCCGACTCATGAGCAAAAGCATTTGCACCAACGATCGCTTTATTCGGCTGCACCGCCATTCCCGTCAAACTCGAAACCAAGCGAGAAGTCTTATAAATCTGCTTCGTATCGATATTCGTCAAAGGTTCTTCCGAATTCGGCTCTCGTCCCAAGAAAGGATTAAAATACTGTCTGCGCACATAAAGAGCCATCACCAACTCTTCCAAAGCCGCATTTCCGGCACGTTCGCCGATACCATTAATCGTACATTCCAACTGTCGCGCCCCATTTTTGACAGCTTCGAGGAAATTCGCCACCGCCAAACCTAAATCATTATGACCGTGAACCGAAATAATTGCTTGGTCAATATTCGGGACATTTTCTTTAATTCCGCGAATCAAAGCCCCAAACTCGCTCGGCGTAGTATAACCAACAGTATCCGGAATATTCACCGTAGTTGCACCCGCCGCGATCGCACTTTCCAACACTTGATACAAAAATTCTGGATCGCTACGTCCTGCATCTTCGGGGGAAAACTCCACATCATCCACCAATGATTTCGCATAAGCGACCATTTCCGGGACAATTGACAACACCTCAGAGCGAGTTCTGCGCAGCTTATATTGTAAATGAATATCCGAAGTAGCGATAAAAGTATGAATCCGCCCCTTCGCCGCAGGTTTTAACGCTTCACCAGCCGCCTGAATATCTTCCTTCGTCGCCCTGGCTAAACCACAGATTCTCGGTCCTGTTTCCGAACCCACAGTCGCCGCAATCCGTTGTACCGCCTCAAAATCGCCGCTACTAGCTCTGGGGAAACCAGCCTCAATCACATCCACACCCAATTTTGCCAGAGCGCGGGCGATCGTCAACTTTTCCTCAACATTCAAAGTTGCGCCAGGGGATTGTTCCCCATCGCGGAGAGTAGTATCAAAAATGATAATCCGCTCTTGTGCTTGATTCACTTGATTCATAGGTCTTCTTTGCTTATTTTGGGTAACTTTTTTACTTTTAACTAGAATATGCCGCCTTTTTTTGTTTCTAGCAACTAATAATCAACTTTTTCAATTTTGTCACGAATATCATTTAAATCGATATAGCGATCGGTAGCATTTCGCAATTCTCTAGCAATCATTCCTTCCGTAGAAACTACTGTAATATGAGTATTTTTGGAACGTAATAATTCTATTGCCCTTTCAAAATCACCATCACCACTAAATAAAACTACTCGGTTATACTGATCGCAGGTGTTAAACATATCAACAACAATTTCTATATCTAGATTTGCCTTTTGCGAGTAACGCCCCGAACTATCGTCATAATATTCTTTCAAGATTTTTGTTCTTACCGTATAACCTAAACTAATCAGAGCATCTCTAAATCCTCGCTGATCCTGGGAATCTTTTAATCCTGTATACCAAAAGGCATTTACCAGCATTATGTTTGGTTCGTCTTCAAATTGAAAATACTTCAAAACACGCTTTGGGTCAAAAAACCAACCATTTTTTTGTTGAGCGTAGAACATATTGTTTCCGTCTACGAAAATAGATAGACGATTCGGTCTACAACACATAGAAACTAATACCTAAAATTGATAAATTTTTTATTTCGCTTTCTTAGCTTAACCTAGTATTATAGCAATTTTTAATAACAAATTATTGATCTATTTTTTGGGTAACTAAAATCGTCTCATTGGCAAGAAACAGTAATTCTTGCCAAGGAAAAGGCGAAATAGATTAGGAAACAAGCAAAAAGTTAGTGGATAGATGACAATTCAACTAGCACCAAAACTAGCCATTAACTTATCAACAGAAGCATCTTCAAGGGCAAAAATTGGTAGTAGCAGCCAAATCCCTAACTGACAGTTAACTTTAGACAGTAAAAGGAAGAATAGGAATTTTAATAGGAGGATCGTCATTATTAAAACTAAATAATATAAGAACACCAATCACTCCAACCACCAGGATAGAGTTTGGCATTTTTAATACCTAGGGACTCCAAAGAGAGGAGATTAACGCAAGCAGTCACGCCAGAACCACAATAAACAATAATTTCCTCAGCTTGGTCAAGTTGACTCCAGTGCTGTTTTAGTTCCGGTAAAGGTCGTAAATAGCCAGCCTCCTCAGACACCTCTGACCAAGGGAAGTTTACTGCTCCGGGAATATGACCAGCGATCGGGTCAATTGGTTCTGTTTCTCCACGATAGCGAGAATGGGAGCGCGAATCCACCAAGATAGTTCCTGATAAATCCTTGCGAGTACGAACTGTTTCCAGGTCAGCAATTTTCTGCGAGATTAGTTGGGGGACAAAATTGCCTGACTTAGGTGCAGGTATTGCCTGAGTCACCGGATATCCCCCTTGTAACCAAGCAGACCAACCACCATTGAGTATAGCAACTCTTTCGTGACCGAGATAGCGTAGCAGCCACCACAAACGCGCAGCAAAGGCAAAGTTAAAATCATCATAAGCAACCACAAAGGTTTCGCCGAGGTCGATCCCCATAGCAGCTAACTTTTGCGCTAGAATTTTTGGATTAGGTAAAGGATGGCGACCGCCGTGTTTGGCAACTGGAGCTGATAAATCTCGGTCTAAATTGAGGTAGTAAGCCCCCGGAATATGGCTCGAGCTATACTGCTGGAATCCCCAACTTGGGTTATTCAAGCGAAAGCGACAATCAGCGATCGCCACTTGGGGATTTTCGAGATTTTCCCACAGCCACTCAACAGAAACTACTTGTTCATTTTCGCTCATAAAATAGGCTCCGATTTAATGGGAGAATAAAATCTGACAATTCTTAAACAGTTGCGGTTGTCTTCGGTGCGTCTGTAAGTTAAGTAATCAGCTATCTTAGATAAAATTATCAGTCCTCGACCACCTCCCTTAAATTTTTCTGGTTGTTCAAGTTGTTTTTTTATTTCTGTTTCCAAATCGAAAGGAGATCCGCAGTCAATCACCTGAATTTCAATATTATTCTCGTAAAGAATAGCCGCGACTTCAATCAGGGTATCATCTGGAAGACCTTGATGAGCGTGGCGAACGGCGTTAGTAAATCCTTCTGCTAGAGCTAACTGACACTGCAACCAATCTTTTTTCGGAATCGAAGGTTGATTCAACTGCTCGAACCAATTCAAAACCTCATCCAACGCCTTTAAATTGCTAGAAACTTTTAAAATAATTTTCTTGAGGAGATTCAATTGCCCAAAGCCTCTCATCTTGATAACAACAACATCGATTTCCTGCTACGATCGCACCGACTGTTTTTATAACCAATCTAGTTTAGCTTAGGTATGGTATTATTTTGCTCTCAAAGTCATGGCTCAAATACTGATTATTGACGACGACCCTGGAATTCAACTTTTGCTCAAGCGAGCCTTAGCCAAACAAGGTTACGAAGTAACAGTCGCTAGCGATGGTGATGAAGGTTTGGCATTGGCGCGAAAACTATGTCCGGCAATGATTGTTTGTGACTGGATTATGCCGCGCTTGAGTGGTTTAGAAGTTTGTCGCCACGTCAAAGCAGCTCCGGAACTTTCTACCACTTTTTTTATTTTGCTCACTTCGTTAGGTTCGATTGACGATCGCGTTAAAGGTTTGGACGCTGGTGCAGACGATTTTCTTTGTAAACCGATTGAAATGTACGAGTTACTGGCGAGAGTACGTTCCGGGTTAAGACAGCACCAACTCGCCTCTGACTTGAATAAACAAAAGCAGTTACTTGAAGCCGAGTTAGCACAAGCCGCAGAATATGTTTGTTCGATTTTACCAGAACCCCTGACTGAACCGCCTGTATTTATTGACGTGCGCTTTATTCCTTCTTCTCAGCTTGGCGGAGATAGTTTTGATTATTTTTGGCTGGATGAAATTCATTTGGCTATGTATCTCCTCGACGTTTCCGGACATGGGTTACGAGCTGCTTTACCTTCGCTTTCGGTTTTAAATTTACTGCGATCGCGAGGATTACCAAAAGTTAATTACCATCAGCCTAGTGATGTTTTGCGCGGTCTTAACTACGCTTTTCAGATGACTCAGCGCAATGACAAGTATTTTACTATCTGGTATGGAGTTTATAATATTCAAACTCGCGAGTTAGTTTATGCTAGTGCCGGACATCCACCTGCGGTTTTACTTCACTCCCAACCGATAATAGGTATTCAAAGGCAAGATTTGAAAACTCCTGGCTTTCCTGTCGGTATGTTCCCAGACGCTGAATATCTCGATGCTAAAGTCAAAATTACTCGCTCTGCTAGTCTTTATCTTTTTAGCGATGGGATTTATGAAATTAACCAACCTGACGGTACTGTTTGGGGACTGGATAATTTCATTAACAAGTTGCAGGAGTATCAAAAATTACCCAATCGTCATCTCGATTTACTCATAGAACAGATTAAACGCCTGAATCCTCACGAAGTCTTAGATGACGACGTTTCTTTGATGCAAATTGATTTTTCTTAAAATTATCAACTGCTTTCAGCTTACCTAAATCTTTATTGTTGCAACAAAACTTGCTTATTAAATTCCTCTCGGCTGAGAAAAATATCAAACACGCGATCCATGCTCGTTAGTTCAAACAACATTCTAATTTGATCGTTGATCGAACATATATATAACTTGCCGCCAGCAGACCGAACACTTTTTAAGGCTAGCACGAGTGCGCCTAATCCAGAACTATCCATAAAAGTAACATCTTGGAAATCTACTAAAACAGTTTCGGCTCCGTTTTTTACGCTTTCGCTAATCTGCTGGCGAAATTCACTAGCTTTCGTGCCATCTAAAATTCCCGAAGGTTGAAAAATTTTAATTTTAGAACTCATAAAACGCACTTGTTAACCTAAACAAAAATGCTGGTGACTTTGCCAGTATAACTGAGGATACGAGGATTGGGGATTGGGGAAGAGGGGATTGGGGATTGGGGACTGGGTTAAGTTCTCAGTTCTCATTTCTTAGTTCTCAGTTTATCTCCCAATTCCCCCTCTCCCCCCTCTCCCAAGTCTCCAAATTCCCCGTCCCCAGTCCCCTCCTCCCCAATTCTTGCCTTTGGAAGATGGGAAGCTACCCTTACTTAATCTATAAACGAGGAAGTAGTCTGGTAAATTGTTGTCGCTAAACGCAGTAATCTAGTAAAAGTCAAGCAAATTTAAAGATTCTTAATTGTCAAGAAACTTAGTCACAACGAACCGAGGATAAAATTAATGGAAGCTTATGACGTAATTATTATCGGCGCTGGTCACAACGGGCTAGTTTGTGCGGCTTACCTATTGAAAGCCGGATATAGCGTATTATTACTGGAAAAGCGCTCAGTTCCGGGCGGTGCGGCTACAACCGAAGAAGTAATGCCGAAGGAGGCTCCTGGTTTCAAGTTTAACCTTTGTGCGATCGATCATGAATTTATTCATCTCGGTCCGGTAGTTGAGGAATTAGAATTAGCCAAATATGGCTTAGAGTATCTTTATTGCGATCCAGTAGTATTTTGTCCTCATCCCGATGGTAAATATTTCCTCGGACATAAATCCGTAGAAGCAACTTGTGCTGAGATTGCACGCTACAGCGATCGCGACGCGCAAAAATACGGTGAGTTTATCGATTATTGGCAGCGTATCATGAGCGCGATCGCGCCAATGTTCAACGCACCACCTAAATCAATTATCGACATTGCTGGTAACTATAACATCGATAAACTCAAAGATTTACTTTCCGTTCTCGGTACTCCAGACAAAATTCTCGATTTTGTCCGTACTATGCTCACTTCTCCGGAAGATTTACTCGGTGAATGGTTCGATACCGAAATAGTCAAAGCACCTCTAGCTAGACTTGCTGCTGAAATTGGCGAACCTCCATCCCAAAAAGGTCTTTCTGTGGGAGCAATTATGATGGCAATGCGCCACCATCCCGGCATGGCAAGACCTCGCGGCGGTACAGGCGCACTCACTCAAGCTTTAGTGAAATTAGTCACGGCAAAAGGTGGTAAAATTCTCACCGACCAAACTGTTAAAAATGTCATCATTGAAGACGGACGCGCGATCGGTGTAAGAGTCGCCGGAGGTCAAGAATATCGTGCTAACAAAGGTGTAATTTCTAACATCGACGCAAAACGTTTATTCCTCCAATTAGTCGAACCTACTGACATCGATGCTGCTGACTCCAAACTGCGTCATCGTTTAGACCGCAAAATTATTAATAACAACGAAACAATTCTGAAAATTGATTGTGCTTTATCCGAACCTTTACGCTTTGAAGCCTACGATCACAAAGACGAATATTTAGTTGGTTCAGTCTTAATTGCTGATTCAGTTAACCACGTCGAAAAGTCACATTCGTTAGCGAAAATGGGCGAAATTCCTGACGAAAATCCTTCCATGTATCTCGATGTTCCCACAGTTCTCGATCCCTCAATGGCTCCAGAAGGAAAGCATACTCTCTGGATTGAATTTTTCGCTCCTTATCAAATTGCTGGCGCAGAAGGAACAGGTTTAAATGGTACTGGTTGGACAGATGAATTGAAAAATAAAGTAGCCGATCGCGTCATCGATAAATTAGCAGATTATGCCCCCAATGTCAAAAATGCAATTATGGCTCGTCGCGTTGAAAGTCCTGCGGAATTAGGAGAGCGTTTAGGCGCATATAAAGGTAATTATTACCACGTTGATATGACTCTGGATCAAATGATTTTCTTCCGTCCTTTGCCAGAAATTGCTAACTACAAAACACCGATTAAGGGTTTATACTTATCTGGTGCTGGTACTCACCCTGGCGGTTCAATTTCGGGAATGCCGGGACGTAACTGTGCTCGCGTTTTCTTAAACGCACAGCAACCATTTGCTCAGAAATTTAAAGAAGCACAAAGTTCTGTCACCTCGGCAATGCGCTCGGTTTTTGGTATTTTGTAGTTATCGAGGTTAACTCAGGACTGCAAAATTCTGCCAAGATTTTTGTAGTCTTGATAGCCTCATGGAAAAATTAACAGAAAATTACCAAAAGCCAATGACTAAGAAAGTTTTAATTCTCGGAGGAACGGGCAGAATAGGAAGTAGTGTAGCGCAAGATTTATTAAACCATACTGAGGTGGAAATTGTCGCTACCGGAAGGACGATAAGCGGGGAAAAAATGTCAAATCCTCGAATCAAATATTTAGCTTTAGATTTAGCAAATATTGCCGAACTCGAAAAAGCTGTTGCAGAGGTTGATTTAGTAATTCATTGTGCGGGACCTTTTCATCATCGCGATGGACGAGTTCTAAAAAGTTGTCTGGAGTCGAAAGTAAATTATCTCGATGTTAGCGATCATCGCTCATTTTATCACAAAGTAATTAAGTATCGACCGGAAGCTGCTGCTGCGGGAGTGACGGCAATTTTAAATACCGGAATTTTTCCGGGAATTTCTAATAGTATGGTACGCCAAGGAGTCGAACAATTTGATGAAGTAGAAACTATTCATTTATCTTATGTAGTTAGCGGTTCTGGTGGTGCTGGTTTGACGGTGATGCGAACGACATTTTTAGGGCTACAAAATTCTTTTCAAGCGTGGCTAGATGGTAAATGGCAGGAAGTATTACCTTATAGCGATCGCGAAACTGTTTCGTTTCCTCAACCTTACGGTAAAATTGGGGTTTATTGGTTCGATATGCCAGAAACTTACACTTTTGTGGAATCTTTCCCGGCGAAAAATATTATCACTAAATTTGGTTCTGTACCGGATTTTTATAACCATCTTACTTGGATTGCTGCTCACATTTTTCCTAAGTCTTGGATTACTAGTCCTGCTGGTGTGGAATTTCTTGCTCGTGTCTCTTATCGTATGACTTCTGTTACAGATAAGTTTAGCGGAATTGGTGTTGCAATTCGCTCGGAAATTCAAGGACATAAAAATGGAAAAATGTCAAGTTATTGCTCCACTTTACTACATAAAAATACAGCAACTTCCGCAGGTTGCGGGACTGGTGGTATTGCCCAACTTTTGTTAGCAGATAAACTCAAGAAACCGGGAGTTTGGGCTGTGGAACAAGCCTTACCGACAGATTTATTTGAGCAAACAATGGCAAGTAGGGGAATTGAAATTAAGCAACAGTGGTTAGCTGCTTAAGTTATTTCTCGGTTACTTGGGGACAATTGTTTTTGAATTGGCACTCGTACCAATTCATTAAAGGAGTAGCCGTAATGCCGTGAACGAGAATTGAACAAAGGATAACAATGTAAGTTATCCAAGCAATTTGTTCGCCAGTATCTCCGCTTAAACCTTTACTCAAAGAATAGGTTAAATAATAAATAGAACCAACGCCGCGAATGCCAAACCAACCAAATAATAAACGGGTTGGTATTGGCAAATGGCTGCCCAATGTACTCAGCCAAGCACCTACAGGTCGGATAATAAAAAACAGAAATATTGCTACAGTTAAGCCGGCAAAAGCAAAATTGAGCAGAGGATCGATGAGCAATAAGCCACCAAGTAGTAAAATAGTAGCAACTTCGAGTAATTTTTCAATTTGTTCGGTAAATTCTAGTTGGGAAAGTTGTTTTTGAGAGTCAAAATAACGACGTTGTACGACTACTCCAGCAATGAAGACAGCTAAAAAACCGTAGCCATTGACTATTTCAGTGAGCGAATAAGTAAGTAAAATCGTACTGAGACCGACGAAATCTTCCATTAAATTATCAACCGAACGGAAGTTTTGTAAGCGATCGCCAATCCAAATAACTGCTTTAGCGACGAGAATTCCCATAACTACGCCCGCAGCGATCGCCCAAATAAAGTCAATTAATACCCATTGTTGAAACCAGTTATCGAAGTTGCTATCTTTAAACCAAAATAAGCCAAAATAAACAAAGGGAAAGGCTAGGGCGTCATTTAGCCCGCCTTCCGAGGTTAAACCAAAGCGTAACTCGTCTAGATCTTGAATATGAGCGAGTTGCACTTCGGAAGCTAAAACTGGGTCGGTAGGAGCTAAAATAGCACCAAGCAAAACCGAACTTCCCCAGCCAATCCCTAAAAACCAATGAGCTACTGCGGCGATCGCGATAATCGAAATTGGCATCAAAAAACCGATTGATCGAATCGTAGTTTGCCAATAAGCTAATTTTAGCGGTCGATTCATTTTCAAACCACAACTAAAAACCGAGACAATCACGACAATTTCTGTCATGCGCTCGATAAATTGCGCGCCCGGTCGCAAATCAATTATGCTAATACCTTGAGGGCCGAGAAAAATTCCCACAATCAGGTAGATAATCGCATAAGAAAGAGGGATGCGAGCAATCCAACCCGAACCGAGAGTTACAAAAAGTAAGACCAGACCGATAACTAAAAGAGTGAGAATATAACTCAATTTTGTAGCGCCAAGTGTGAGAGTACAAAATTGAGTCTAAAACTTATGTTGCTAATTGTAAATCCGCTTTAAGCTAGATTTTGACTCTAGCTAAATTTTCACAGAGAAATTCCGAGAATATCTGTGTTTATCCGCGTCTATCTGTAGTTACAAATACTTGATTAATTCACCAATTTATTGTTTTTGAGAGAGACGCGATCGCCGCGCTGCAAGATTGAGTAAGCTAACTAAATATCCGATGCCAGATGTATTTATTTGCTAAACTAGGCAAAGCTGATGATTTTTCGTTCTTTATTCTTCTGTTTCCGCCTTGCTATTACTAGGAGAAGAATTGTAGATCGAATCGAGTTGTTGACGGGCATCTTCTACAGATACAGAGCGCATCACCAAAAGTGGTTCATCAATTGGTTTACCCGTTGCATCTAATAACTCTGGATGAGGAACGCGAGAAGGAGCAGCAAGGGAATTTCCGAAATTATTATTACCAAATGTAGAGGGATTTCTTCCCGATTGGTAACTGCGACTTGAGTCGCCACTTAAAGTAATTAAGCTGCGAATTAAGTTACTAACTGCCAAAAATGCAATAATAGTAAAGGCAAGAATGTAAAGTAAATGTAACATTGTCTTTTTTTTCCTCCAAGCAGAATTTTTGCAGATTGGTATATTTATCGTCGAATTTTAAAAATTGACTTCGCTTTTGAGCCGTAATTTTAGCTTACCAAAGTAAGCAGTTGCTATTCCTCAGTCTTGGGGATCAAAGTGTAGGCTTTGATTTGATAGCTTGGTTGGTTTGCGGATTTTTCAGAGAACGCCAGCGCATTGAAACTCGCCAACATTCTGTCACCAAATTATGCCACGGAACTAAAGTAGCAGTGTCGATCCCAGCTTGACCGCCAGTAGCATGAAACAACATTTTAGCGGTACGGACTTCTTGCTGGGCGTTTTTTAGTCGTTTCAGCAATTCGTCTTGTTCCTCGTCGCTGAGAAAGATGATATCCTCATTTTCTAATAAAGTACGCGATCGCTCAAACCAATATTGGAAATCGTCTAATAACGGCTCCAGCACTGCCTTGAGCAGTTTGTTCTCTGACGGTTGCGAAAGTGTCATCAACTAAATTTCAAATTTCCGATCTCAGCTTTATCTTAACTCTCTTTACAATATTTAATAGTATGTTAGTTTTTTTTAAGATTTGCAAGGCGATCGCTAGGCAAGCGCCAACCTGTGCCCCTAGTATCATGGAAAAAGTCACCAAATAGAATCATTAAGTCGTAAGAGTTATCAAGTTATGGTTGCTGCTGAATCTGCTCCCGAACCAGAGGAGCAAATCCGACTACCTCGCACCAGCGAGTCTGAGTCTCTAAAAAAAATCCGTCACACCGCCTCCCACGTCATGGCGATGGCGGTACAAAAGTTATTTCCCAAAGCCCAGGTAACAATCGGACCTTGGACTGAATATGGTTTTTACTATGACTTCGACACTCCGGAACCCTTTACCGAACAAGACTTGAAGAAGATCAAAAAAGAAATGATCGAGATCGTTAAGCGTAAACTTCCGGTAGTACGCGAAGAAGTAAGCCGTCAAGAAGCCGAAAAACGCATTAAGGAACTTAACGAACCTTACAAGCTAGAAATTCTCGAAGGAATCGAAGAACCGATTACCATTTATCACTTGGGTGAGGATTGGTGGGACTTGTGTGCCGGTCCGCACGTGGAAAATACCAAAGAACTCCATCCGAAAGCTTTCGACCTAGAAAGCGTTGCTGGGGCTTACTGGCGGGGCGATGAAAAGAACGCTCAGTTGCAGCGTATTTACGGCACAGCGTGGGAAACCCCCGAACAGCTAGCCGAGTACAAACGCCGGAAAGAAGAAGCTCTCAGACGCGATCATCGCCGACTGGGGAAAGAATTAGGGCTGTTTGTCTTTAGCGAGATCGTCGGTCCGGGTTTACCAATGTGGACTCCGAAAGGAACGATTTTGCGATCGCTATTAGAAGATTTCCTTAAGCAAGAACAGCTCAAGCGCGGTTATCTTCCGGTAGTCACTCCTCATATTGCCAAAGTAGACTTATTTAAAGTTTCTGGACACTGGCAAACTTATCAAGAGGATATGTTTCCGATGATGGCAGAATCGGAAGCTGATTTGCAAGCCGAACAAGGCTTTGTCCTCAAACCGATGAACTGTCCTTTTCACATCCAAATTTATGAAAGTGAATTGCGTTCTTATCGCGAATTACCGATACGTTTGGCAGAATTTGGCACAGTTTATCGTTACGAACAATCGGGAGAATTAGGCGGTTTAACTAGAGTTCGCGGTTTTACTGTTGATGACTCTCACTTGTTCGTTACTCCCAATCAACTTGATGAGGAATTTCTCAATGTAGTCGATTTAATTCTCTCAGTTTTCAAAGCTTTACAACTGAGTAATTTTAAAGCTAGATTGAGTTTCCGCGATCCAGATTCGGATAAATATATTGGCGGTGATGACGTTTGGAATCAAGCGGAAGGTGCAATTCGTCGTGCTGTTGAGAAGTTGGGAATGGAGCATTTTGAAGCTATCGGTGAAGCGGCTTTTTACGGTCCCAAACTTGATTTTATCTTCCAAGATGCTTTAGAGCGCGAATGGCAATTAGGAACTGTTCAAGTAGACTATAATTTGCCCGAACGTTTTCAGTTAGAATATGTAGCTGAAGATGGTTCTCGTCAGCGCCCGGTAATGATTCACCGCGCACCTTTTGGTTCTTTAGAGCGGCTAATTGGTATCCTAATTGAAGAATATGCTGGCGATTTTCCTTTGTGGTTAGCACCAGTACAAATTAGGTTAGTTTGTGTCAGCGATCCGCAATTGGATTATGCTAAAGAAATAGCCGCCAAAATGCGTGCCGAAGGAATTCGCGTGGAAGTCGATACCAGTGGGGAAAGACTCGGTAAAGCAATTCGTAACGCTGAGAAAGATAAAATTCCCGTCATGGCGGTAGTTGGTGCAAAAGAGGTAGAAAATAATACCCTCAGTATACGCACTCGTGCGGCTGGCGAACTCGGCGCGATCGCTGTCACCGAAGTTATCGAGAAAATGAAAAACGCGATCGCTAATCATACCAACTTCTAACCCTAACTCAACCAAGTTCCAATAGCCCGCCTCGGCGGGCTAAAAATATTAAATATTAATAACTTATCATCCTGATGATTGCTAGTCTCGAACTTCCTCCCATGACTCCCGAAGAATACCTAGAATGGGAAGAAAAACAACCAATTAAATACCAATATATCAAGGGCGAAGTTTACGCTATGACAGGGGGAACTCTGAGTCATAATTCTATCGCACTTAACCTAGCTTCCGCCCTAAAAATTCACCTACGTCAAAAAGGATGTAAAGTATTCATAGCAGATGCCAAACTAGGCGTATCTCAACAAGGACCCTTTCATTATCCTGACATCATGGTAACGTGCGATCGCCGCGACCAAACCGCCCGTAAATTAGTTTATCATCCTTGTTTAATTATCGAAGTTCTTTCTCCTAGTACCGAAGCATTCGACAGAGGTGACAAATTTAAACATTATCGTCGTATTAATACTTTAAAAGAATACGTTCTTATCGATCCAGAAACAATCAACATCGAATGTTACCGACTCAATGAAAACAACAAATGGGAACTTACTCCTTATACTGCTGATGACTTTACAGCAGAATTAGACTCAGAAATTCATTTGACTAGCGTAGACTTTCACTGTCCAATTTCTTTGATTTACGAAGATGTAGAACTTCTGGAAAATAGCCCCGAATAATCATTCAAAGATAAATATTTCTAACAATTTTTTGACAGAAAAATATCTTAATTTGCCTTGACTATACTACATGAAATTATCTATAAACCTTACCTACAAAATCTCTACAGAATTTACATCTGTAGCATTTATTTAATTAGGAACATAGGCTTAAAGTTAATAATAAGTTGCACTTAAATCTAGTAAGGGTATAGAAACTAAAATGTTTAACTCAATGAAATATCTAGATACAACTTCTTGTTCATTTAAACTTAAGTTATTCATTTAAACTTACGTCATCCTGAGCGAAGCGAAGGATGACATTTTTCCACATTATCGTCTTCTAAGTATACTATCTTTGGACGTAACTTGGGATAATCTTTTAAATTATTATGATTAATTTATCAGTTTAAAATATTTAGTTGGATGCGAATATTTTATTTACTAAATTATCAATAACTGACCAAATTTAAAATTATCAAATAGACTTATTTTTAATTATTATAAGCAAATTAGAAACAAAAAGTATTTAGGGTTATACGGCTATCTTCTTTCCTGATAATCATTACAAAAAGCATTTGATTTTGTCCGAATCTCTTATTTGCTAAATTATCAATAACTAACTAAATTTAAAATTACTAATTCTTTTTTCTAACCAGATGATAACCGAATATTTTCTTCTAAAAAAATTGCTAATTCCGCCTTACTTATTGCTCCAGTAGCTACTTGAATAACCAAATTATAAGCATCTCCCGAAGCAAGATTAAGAGAATAACCATTTAAACCCAAAAAAACAACCATAACCGCAAAAGCAGTACGCTTATTTCCATCAACAAAAGGATGATTTTTCGCCAAATGAAACAAATAAGCCGCAGCTTGTTCGTGAATAGTTGGATGTAAAAGTTCGCCGAAAAAACTAGCTCGAGGTTGAGCAAGTGCAGACACTAATAAACCTTCATCTCTAATCCCCGCAGTACCACCAAATATTTCAATTTGTTCTAAATGAATAGTGATAGCTAAAGAACGAGAAACAAAATTAGGATTCTGCAAGACGACGATAAACCTCTTCCCAGTGTTTTTCCGTAGCCAAATAAACTCTTAATCCTTCAAAATCATCGGCTGTAAGTTTTATACCCAAATTTGCCATTTTCTCTTTAATTAAATAAATACGCTCTTGAGTATTTTCACCAGACAAATTCATCAAATCCTCCTCATTTGTCATCTTTTCAGAATCAGACAAAGGAAAATCTTCTCGCGATCGCGATTCCATCATCATCAATACGATAAACTAACTTCAGAAAATTATAACGAAATCAAACCCATCTTAGCGCCTCCCTTAGCGCCTACTCGAAACGAGAACGGCTAACGCCGAATGCGCCTACTCTGCGAGAACGGCTCCGCCGAATGCGCGAGACAAAAAAACAATCAGCCGCCACTAATCTTAACCTTATAACCCAACTTAGTTAAAATATCGAGAATTTTCTGCTTATGTTCCCCTTGAATTTCAATAGTATTTTCCTTAACAGTACCGCCACTACCACACTGAGTTTTTAACTGTTTAACCAATTTAGCCAAAGTTTCCGGCTTACTTTGAAAACCCGTAACCACAGTAACAACTTTACCTTTACGTCCAGACTTAGTAGCTTGAACCCGCAAATCTTGTTGATTTGGTGGCAATTCGGGAACTGCTCTCTCAAAAGCAGCAGAATTATCTGGAGTACCGAATTCTTGGTAAACCGCCCGGTTTTTCTTATTTTGGTTAGAGTTACGCTTTGCAGACATAATTAACTATCTAATCGGCTAATCGCTGGTTTTTATCCGAAGACAACCTCAAATTCTATAATAGAGACTTGTTAGTAATATTTGACTCTAACCGTGACCAAAACTCCCATTTCTCCATCTACTCAAACCCAACAACCAGACACTTTCGGACGCTTTGGTGTCTTTGGCGGTAAATACGTCCCCGAAACGCTAATGCCTGCTCTAAGCGAGTTAGAAGCAGCTTATGCTCAATATTGTAACGATCGCGATTTCCAGGCGGAATTACAAGGGCTACTTGCCGATTATGTGGGACGACCTAGCCCATTATATTTCGCCGAACGTCTCTCGGCTCACTACGCGCAACCTGATGGGACAACGCCACAAATTTATCTCAAGCGCGAAGATTTAAACCACACTGGC
This sequence comes from Oscillatoria salina IIICB1, assembly GCF_020144665.1. Classification (NCBI taxonomy): domain Bacteria; kingdom Bacillati; phylum Cyanobacteriota; class Cyanophyceae; order Oscillatoriales; family Oscillatoriaceae; genus Oscillatoria; species Oscillatoria salina. Next base: position 65,449 of record NZ_JAAHBQ010000013.1, read on the forward strand.
GCTCATAAAATTAATAATGCCTTGGCTCAAGTTCTCCTGGCGAAGCGGATGGGTAAACAGCGTATTATTGCGGAAACAGGCGCAGGTCAACATGGAGTAGCGACGGCAACAGTTTGCGCTCGTTTTGGTTTAGAATGCGTAATCTATATGGGCGTACATGATATGGAACGCCAAGCTTTAAATGTGTTTCGGATGCGATTGATGGGCGCAACGGTTCAGCCTGTGGAAGCGGGAACTGGTACGCTGAAAGATGCTACTTCTGAAGCAATTCGCGATTGGGTGACGAATGTGGAAAATACTCACTATATTCTCGGTTCGGTAGCTGGACCTCATCCTTATCCGCAGATTGTGCGCGATTTTCAAGCAATAATTGGTGTGGAAACTCGCCAGCAATGTCAAGAAAAGTGGGGCGGTTTACCTGATATTCTTCTTGCTTGCGTTGGTGGTGGTTCTAATGCGATGGGTTTGTTTCACGAGTTTGTGAAGGACTCTGGGGTACGGATGATTGGTGTTGAAGCCGCAGGTGAGGGTGCGGAGACTGATAAACACGCGGCGACGTTAACTAAAGGTCGTCCGGGGGTTTTGCACGGGGCGATGAGCTATTTGTTGCAAGATGAAGAAGGTCAACCCATAGAAGCGCATTCAATTAGTGCTGGCTTGGATTATCCGGGGGTTGGACCAGAACATAGTTATCTTAAAGATAGTGGTCGGGCAGAGTATTACAGTGTAACTGATTCTGAGGCGATCGCCGCTTTACAATTACTCTCTGAGTTGGAAGGAATTATTCCGGCTTTGGAAACTGCTCATGCTCTTGCTTATCTGGAAAAACTGTGTCCTCAACTAAGTGGCAGTCCAAAAATTGTCCTTAATTGTTCCGGAAGGGGGGATAAGGATGTGCAGACTGTGGCTAAGTACCTCGAATCTCAACAACAATAATGGTCAAAAGGTTTACATTTCTCGGTATAACTGTGCTTGTCGGTGGGTTGGCTGGCTGTAGTTCTTACGAACAAGTTTCGTCAGTTCCTTCACCGAATTCTGCTCCTGCTACTCCCACAACGACGCAAAGCGCTGCGGTGGGTTCTTTAAGCGCTTTGGAGCAAGCAATTCATCAGCAGGTGAATCAATATCGGATCTCGAAAGGTTTACCTGCTTTAGAGTTAGATGCTCGTATTAGCGAACAATCTCGCTTGCATAGTGAAGCAATGGCGCAGGGTAAGGTTCCTTTTTCTCATCAAGGCTTTGAAGGACGGGTAAAAGCTGTGGAAAGAGCAATTCCTTATCGTGCTGCGGCGGAAAATGTCGCTTATAACCAAGGTTATCAAGATCCGGCGACTCAGGCTGTGCAGGGTTGGATACAAAGCGACGGACATCGGAAAAATATGGAAGGAGATTTCGATGTCAGTGGTATTGGAGTGGCGCAGAATGCTCGGGGGGAATATTATTTCACTCAGGTGTTTATTAAACGGCGATAGGTCTTTTTGAGGATGGAATTAGAAAACTTTCAGGTGTGCGATCGCGATCTTGATGATACTACTCTTTCGCTTTATCTCGAAGCTGATGCTTTGGCAGTGGATACCGAAACAATGGGTTTAAATCCCCTGCGCGATCGCCTTTGTTTAATTCAGATTTGCGATCCTACAGGTTATGTTACCGCAATCCGTGTCGCTAAAGGACAAAACAGCGCCCCTAATTTACATAAGCTGATGGAAGTAGAAAATATTACGAAAGTCTTCCATTTTGCTCGTTTTGACCTCGCCCAACTTCAGCATACTTTGGGGATTTTGACAACCCCAGTTTTTTGTACTAAAATTGCCAGTAAACTGGCTCGAACCTACACTGCTAGTCACGGTTTGAAGGCTTTGGTACAAGAATTAACCGCCGTGGAATTAGATAAAACTTCCCAAAGTTCAGATTGGGGCAATGCGGCTAACCTTTCGGAGGCACAATTGAGTTATGCTGCTAATGATGTTCGTTACTTGTTGGAGATACAGCAAAAACTGACGGTAATGCTCAAGCGAGAGGGACGTTGGGAATTAGCGCAAAAATGTATGCAGTCTCTACCCATTTTTGTCGAGTTAGATTTGCTGCAATTCAAAGATATTTTTGAACATTGAAAATTATTGTTGAGAAAGACGTTTGACGTTTTTATCTCTCAACAAGCGATCGCACTCGGCTAAATATTCTGGTATTCTTTCAGCATGGGGACTGTTCGCGAGACATTCACTTAAATCTAGTTTCTCTAGGTTATCTGCTTTTTGTCCCGGAAACCAATGTCCGCCGTTACCAAGCATATTGTAGCGGGCTTTGCCGTATTCGAGCATGTCGTAGGCTAAGGCTAGGTTTCTCAGCCACAAAATTGTCGGAATATTGACGTTTCCTGGGGTTTCTTCGGGGGAAGGTAAACCTTGCTGCCAAGTATGATACCAATTTTCGCCGAGAGTGGCGATCGCCGTTTCTTCCAATCTCTCTAAAATTGCTGGTAAGATTTCTTCGGCTTTGTTTAATAATGGCAAAACTTTTAAATGTTCGTCAAAATCTGCTGGTTTTGCTGCACCTAAACTTAGGGTATGCACTTGCGGATGACTCAGACAAAATAAGTCATTGAATACCATCGGACTCAGTGGTTTACACAATTCTACCAACTTTTCGGGCGGATTATAAAGATGTCCGCCTTTGTCGGAAGGACTAATAATAAATACTCCCATATCATGACGGTTTGCTGCTTCAATTGCCGCCCAATTATTTTGGAAAATATAATACCAATGTAGATTAACATAATCGAATTCATTTGTCGAAATTGTCTTAACAATTACGTCTGTTGCTCCGTGAGTCGAAAAGCCCACAAAGCGAACTTTTCCTTCTCTCTGTAACTGTCTTACTACTTCCATACAGCCACCAGGTTTAACTGTATAATCTAATAATTCCGCCGTATTAATTCCATGAATTCCGAGTAAATCAATATAGTCGAGTTTCAGTAAATTGAAAGACTTGTCAAAGGTTTGGCGAAACTTTTTCGGGTCTTCATTAGGAGCAATTTTTGTTTGAATAATCAACTTTTCTCTCGCAAAATGAGGCAAAATTCTCCCTAATTGTAACTCAGAAGTTCCATAACCTCTAGCTGTTTCAATGTGATTAATTCCTACCTCTAAAGCGCGATTAATTGTCGCTTCTAAATTACGCTGATTTTTCTGAGGAATTGTCCAGCGAGGGACATCCTTCCATTTAAACTGATAGCGCATTCCCCCACAAGAGAAAACAGGTATTTGTAATTCTGTGCGACCAAATCTGCGATATTCCATTATTATACTCTGTTACTCAGGTTAATATTACTAAGCTATGTTAGCAAACTCTTTAGATAATTTAGCGCGATCGCTGCGGACTCAGCAACTTATATTATCATTCTCCCCTTTTTTAACAGTAGGGGACAACCTCTCCCCCAACCTCTCTCCTTTTAGTAGAGGGGAAATTTTTGATAATTATTGATAGCTGAAAAATCTTAATTTCTCCACCTTCGCTAGTAGGGAAGGGGGTTGGGGGGATTAGGTTAAGTAATTCTCAGGAGCGGTTGTCTAAAGCGGAGTCAGATAACTTGAAAAAACAACCTCTCTCCTTTTAGTAGAGGGGAAATTTTTGATAATTATTGATAGCTGAAAAACTTTAATTTCTCCACCTTCGCTAGTAGGGAAGGGGGTTGGGGGTTAGGTTAAGTAATTCTCAGGAGCGGTTGTCTAAAGCGGAGTCAGATAACTTGAAAAAACAACCTCTCTCCTTTTAGTAGAGGGGAGAATTTTGATAATTATTGATAGCTGAAAAATCTTAATTTCTCCACCTTCGCTAGTAGGGAAGGGGGTTGGGGATTAGGTTAAGTAATTCTCAGGAGCGGTTGTTTAAAGCAGAGTCAGATAACTTGAAAAACCCACCTCTCTCCTTTTAGGAGAGGGGAAAATTTTGATAATTATTGATAGCTGAAAAACTTTAATTTCTCCACCTTCGCTAGTAGGGAAGGGGGTTGGGGATTAGGTTAAGTAATTCTCAGGAGCGGTTGTTTAAAGCAGAGTCAGATAATTATTTTTTCTCGCGCATTCGGCGAAGCCGTTCTCGCTTCTCCTACGGAGACGCTACGCGAACGAGTAGACGCAAAGACGGCAAAAACGAAGTTGGTTTTTAATTTTTGGTGGTGTTACTGATACCTATGGCTTGAGAAATTGAATCTAGATTATGCTTTTCTAGTTGCTGTAATAAGCCAGACAAAATGCGTTTTACTATCCAGGGACCTTCGTAAACTAAACCTGTGTAAATTTGGACTAAACTTGCACCAGCAGCAATTTTTTCCCAAGCATCTTCGGGGGTAAAAATGCCGCCTACGCCAATTATAGGTAACTTTCCGTTAGTTTGTTGGAAAATAAAGCGAATAACTTCTGTGGAGCGTTTTTGTAAAGGTAAACCGCTAATTCCACCTGCTTCTTCGGTGACAGGTTTTCCAGTTTTGGTAATAATTTGAGTTTGCAAGATATCGCGGCGAATAGTCGTATTTGTAGCAATAATTCCTGCTAAATTATAAACTTGGGCGAGGTCAATTACATCGGCGATCGCTTCCCACTCCAAATCGGGGGCAATCTTGACAAGAATCGGTTTTTGTGCTTGATTTTCTTGTTGGAGAGTATCGAGAATCAGACGTAACTGAGCGGGATCTTGGAGCGATCGCAACCCTGGAGTATTCGGCGAACTCACATTAACCACAAAGTAGTCGCCGAAATTTTGGAGAAGCTGAAAACTTTCGCGATAATCATTCGCAGCATCCCCTAGAGGTGTTACCTTAGACTTACCGAGGTTAATTCCCCAAGGTAAATGGGCAGAATCTCGCTGACTTAAACTCTCAGCCAGAGCCGAGCTACCTTGATTGTTAAACCCCATGCGATTGAGTACCGCTTTGTCTTCTAGCAAGCGAAACAAGCGCGGACGGGGATTTCCTGGTTGAGGATGCCATGTCACCGTCCCTAATTCAGCAAAACCAAAGCCTAAAGACCCCCAAATACCAGCAGCTACGCCATCCTTATCAAATCCGGCTGCAAGTCCCATAGGATTAGGGAAATTAATTCCCCACACAGTTTGTTCCAAACGGCGATCGCTCACACAACAAGATTGCTCTAACTGACTTAGCAGCAAACTGGTTCCAGGACTTTTTTTAGTTCTTTCCAGCCAGCTTAACAAACGCAAACTATTGTGATGTAACCATTCCGGATCTGCCTTCAAACCAGAAAACAAGATCGGACGAATTGTAGCTTGGTAAATATCCACAGGAGTTAAGGGGGTGAGACTCAACAGGCAAAAAAAGACTTCTTGCTCGATAATACAAGCAAACGTATTGTTGATTATTGATTATTTCCGTTAGTGAAACCAACAACTTGCTAGATTAATTAACTAGAGACGACAAACAACGAAAATGGGTCAGCAACTACCCCCAACCGAGGAAAACAGACTTGTTGCTTTAGCACGGGTTTTACAAATCTTACGCGAGGAAGACAATGCCTCTGTTTTAATTGAAACTACCCTAGATTACCTTTCGGCAGAGTTTGACTATCGTTTAATTTGGATCGGTCTTTACGATCGCCTGGAACATCGTTTAGTAGGTAAAGGTGGAAAAGCACCGAATGGAGAAACTAGCTTTCTCAAGAAAAATTTTCTCCTCACTCCTGGTGATTTACTCGAACAAGTAGTAATTCAGCAACGTCCAGTCAGCGTTTCCGATCTCCGGGAAGAAACACGCGCCGGAGAATGGCGACGAGCGGCGTTACAATTTGAAGTTGAAGGAGCCTTGTTATTTCCTTTGCGCTGCAAAGACCGTTGTTTTGGTTTAGTTTTGTTAGGTTCTCACCTGTGGGGTGTGTCTCCTGCTCCTGGCGAACGTGCCGAACTTTCGCTACTATTCGGTAGTTTGGCGACTGCTCTTTACCAAATTGAATTAGAATGGCAGCGATCGGCAACTAAACGTCCCGACCAAACTTTTTTCCAGTTATTTGATGAGTTACAGCAAAAATTAACCCTCTCGAAACGTTTAGAAACTATTGTCAATCTGACTCAGCAATTTATCATCCCGACACGCACAAATATTTACTGGTATTCTCCCCAAAGACGTTATTTTTGGCATCGAGTAACTAATCAGCAAATGATTCGCGGGGTAAGCGATTTGCGCAATAGCGCCCCTGGGATTACTGTGGCTGAAGCAGAAGATTTTTATCAAATGTTAGTCGCAGATCGTTTAGTCGCGATCGGTTCGGGAAGAAGTCCTCTGCGGGCTGAAAGTACCGGACAATTGCTTTCTCGACTTCATGCTCGTTCTTTGCTGGCTGCACCAATTATCGTTCAAGATGAATTAGCAGGTTTTTTGGCTGTAGAAGACCAAGAAGCAAGAATTTGGGAAGGTGCAGAGAAAAATTATGTCCGTGCAGTTGCTCAAATTGCGGCTTTGGTTGCGGGAAATGAAGATTTAGAAACGAGGTTTGAACAATCTCGTAGTAATACTAATTTAGTGGCGCAAGTAGCAGAAGTTTTGGCGAGTAATACTGATGCCAAAAATGCTCTTAGTACCGTCGGTCAGTTGGTTTGTAAGCGCTTTGAAGTTCCTGGTTTTTTAGTGCTCAATGCCGATCGCGATGATACCTACACTTTACTTTATCAGTATCCGTCACTGAATCAGCGATCGCTGACTATTCCCATACCCATTCTCGAAGACGAAGAATGGCAGCAAATGAAGCCCGATGGTGGTTTAATTGCGATTGAAAACCTCGAAGAAAGCGAACATTTCAGCAATTGGAGTAAAGCTTTAAGTCAATTAGGAGCGCGATCGCTACTTTTACATCCTATTCAAAATGGGGACGCAAAAGGAATGTTATTAATTACCCATAATGCTCCTCGTACTTGGAATTCCACCGAACGTTTGTTAGCTACGGTAGTAGCAGGACAAATTGGTTGGCTACTCAAGCTGGTTAAACTCAAAAATAACACCATAGCTTTATCTTCACAACAACAAACCTTGCAAACTGGGCTGACTCAACTTTGGGAAGCTAACAGCGATCGCGTTTGGTTGGAATATTTAGCTAATTTACTCACTGCTCCTTTTGCTTTACTTTTAAGTTGGCAAAAAGTTAGTAAACCTCAAGGAAAAATAACTGCATCGGTGGGAGCTTTACCATCTGTAGATAATTTAACTATTGCGGTGGAAGGCGATCCTTTACTGCAAGCTGCACTTGCATCCTCCAACTTTTATGATTGTTCTTTAGCGGGACTTAACCCCATTAGTAAAAAATGGTTAAATTATCCTCAACAGGCGAAAGCTTACTTATTTCCCGTACGTACTTATTTCCATGAAACTGCAATGGGAATGTTTGTTTTTGCTTTTCCTGATGGTAGTCAATTTCCCACTCATCTGGGAGAAATAGCTACTATTTTAATGCGTCAATTTGCTTGGTATCGCCGCAACCAACAACAAACTGCAACTTTTCTCAAAGGTAGACGAGATAACCAAACTCTTAATTGGTACAAACATCGTTGCTTAGAATTTTTACATCAAGCTGTCGCTAATTGGTTAGCTCTTAGCGAAACCGAGCCTCAAGGGAATAAAATTGAAATTGGCGGTCAATCTTTACAACAAACACGACAACAACAAAAGCTGCGTGAGTTAGAAGATATCGAAGCCACACTCACCAGTGTTATAGCTGAAGAAGATTGGCAACTAAAAGGTAGTTTAGGAGTTGTCTCCGTACCTAGTTTACTCAAGCGATCGCTGCGTTTGGTTGAAACTAGCTACCAAAAACGTAATTTACTTACTCGCATTCATAACGCTGGTGGTTTAACTGTTTACAGCGATCGCTTTAAACTCGAATGTGTCTTATTTGAATTACTCTTAGTTGCTCAATCTCGCGCTCCTGAAGGTAGCGAAATTGAATTTTGGTGTCGCACCCTCCCCGCTCACATTGAAGTGTTACTTGTGGAAACTTGGGAGGTTCAACCGACAAACAAATCTGCTGCTAAATTACCTTGGGAAATTCCTGCTGATTCTTTTACACCTACTAACATAAATTTGAAAGTTTGTCAACGTATAATCCAAGCTTTAGGTAGCAAACTTCGTTTCCACAAACTTCAAGACGGTCGTTATTTAACTCGTTTAATTTTACCCACTCCTAGGAAGTGATTAGGAATTGGATTGGGAAGAGGGGGGTTTCAGTGAACAGTGACCAGTTATCAGTGAACAGTTATCAGTCCCCAGTCCCCAGTCACCAGTCCCCAGTCACCAGTCCCCAGTCACCAGTCCCCAGTCCCCAAATTAAACCGCTTGTGCGGGAACTTGAGGTTGGAATTGGAACAACGAATAAACCACATTCCGGCGAATATCGATCATCATTTCCAGGAACATTTCATAACCTTCCTGCTTATACTCAATCAGAGGATCTTTTTGTCCGTAACCGCGTAAACCAATCGACTCGCGCAAAGCATCCATTGCTTGTAAATGTTCTCGCCAAAGAGTATCAATTTGCTGCAAAATAAAGAAACGTTCAGCTTGACGCATCAATCCTGGTTGAATTTTGTCAACCTGATTTTCCTTAATATCATAGGCATTGTGAACTTGTTCGTGGAGGAAAGTCTTAATTTCACTTACCGTCATATCCTCCAACTGTTTTACTTGCAAATCTTCCAGCAAGTAAACAAACTCTTTCACCTTACTAATTAACTCATCCAACTTCCATTCTTCAGGAGGTAACTCCGGGTTAACATAAGCATCAACAATGTCATCCATTGTTTTCTCTGCATATTGAAGAACTTGCTCTTTCAAATCAAGCCCTTCCAAGACCCGACGACGTTCAGCATAAATAGCTCGTCGTTGGTTATTCATCACCTCATCATACTCAAATACTTGCTTACGAGTATCGTAGTAGAAAGTTTCGACCTTTTTCTGTGCTCCTTCGAGAGAACGAGTCAACATTTTCGACTCAATCGGCATATCTTCCTCAACGCGGAAAGCATTCATCAAACCTGCGACGCGATCGCCACCGAAAATTCGTAGTAAATTATCTTCTAAACTGAGGAAAAACTTCGTCGAACCAGGGTCGCCTTGTCGTCCCGCGCGACCGCGCAACTGATTGTCAATACGACGAGACTCGTGACGTTCCGTACCAATCACGTGCAAACCGCCTAACTCAATTACCTCCTCATGTTCTCTTTCCGTAAATTCTTCGTACTTGTGCAAAATTGCTTTATAGACATCGCGTAACTTTTGCACCACCTGGTCATTAGTAGGAGCATTTTCCGACGCGATCGCCAATTTCTCTTCTGCCTCTAATTCTGATAAACTTTGCTCGCCATAAGTTTGCTCCGCAAACTTCACCGCATCTTTCAGCATTTGCTCAGTTTCCGCAGACAACTGAGTCGGATAAATTTCTTGCGAAGCTTTCCAAGTTTTCAGCTTCGTTTTCGTCCCACCAGCAAAACCCTGTGGTTTGGGGGAACGTCCACCACCACCTGCGGGAACGCTAGCCACCAGCCCTTCATCTTCCTCTGGTTTCACCACCTTCGGCATAAAGTATTCCCGAACCTTCAGCCTTGCCATATACTCAGCATTACCACCGAGAATAATATCCGTTCCTCGTCCCGCCATATTAGTAGCAATGGTAACAGCACCCTTTCGACCCGCTTGAGCGACAATTTCTGATTCTCGTTCCACATTCTCCGGTCGAGCATTCAGCAAATTATGGGGAATTTCCAATTCATTAAGCAAATCAGAGAGTACCTCCGACTTTTCTACCGAAGTAGTACCCACCAAAATCGGACGACCCTGATTATGCAATTCCGCACACTCTAGTGCAACTGCTTTCCATTTTGCTTCTTCAGTTTTGTACACCACATCCGACATATCGTAGCGTTTAGAAGGTTTATTCGTCGGAATAATCGTGACTTGAAGTTTATAAATTTTCTCAAATTCCGCTTCTTCAGTTTTCGCCGTTCCCGTCATCCCTGCCAATTTAGGATACAGCAAGAAAAAGTTTTGATAGGTAATCGTCGCCAAAGTTTGAGTTTCGTTTTGAATATCCACATCTTCTTTAGCTTCAATGGCTTGGTGTAAACCATCACTCCAGCGTCTTCCCGGCAAAACCCGCCCGGTAAACTCATCGACAATTACGACTTCACGTTTGCGGACAATGTAATTCGTATCTTTAATAAATAGTTCCTTTGCCTTAATAGCATTAAAAATATAATGCGCCCAAGGGTCTTCTGGATCGTATAAATCCTTTACCTGTAGCAACTCTTCCGCATGAGCAAAGCCTTCATCAGTCATCAAAACATTACGAGCTTTTTCGTCAACCTCGTAATCGCCGCGAATTTGTCCATTTTCATCTTCAGCTTGAGGTTTAAGTTGACTCGCAATGTATGCCGCTCTTTTATATTTCTCTGTCGGACGCTCTACCTGACCGGAAATAATTAACGGAGTTCGCGCTTCGTCAATTAATACCGAGTCTACTTCATCAATGATGCAATAATTAAACGGACGCTGCACTACCTCATCCATCGAGGTTGCCATGTTATCGCGCAGGTAGTCAAAACCTAACTCACTGTTCGTCGCATAAGTAATATCACAAGCATAGTTTTGTTTTCTTTCTGGTGGAGTCATTCCTGACTGAATCAGTCCTACCGTCAAACCGAGAAAGCGATGGACTTGTCCCATCCATTCAGCATCTCTTCGTGCTAAATAATCGTTAACGGTGACAATATGAACGCCTTTACCTGATAAAGCATTTAAGTAAGCAGGTAAAGTTGATACCAAGGTTTTTCCTTCCCCGGTTTTCATTTCCGCGATTTGTCCTTTGTGGAGGACGATACCGCCTTGTAGCTGAACGTCAAAGTGTCGCATTCCTAAAACTCGACGACTAGCTTCGCGGACAACAGCAAAAGCTTCGGGCAAAATCTCTTCTAGGATTTCTGCCTCTTCTTCGTCGGTTTTCACTTGTGCCAATTTTTCGCGAAATTCTGCTGTTTTTCCCGTCAATTGTTCGTCGGAAAGTTCCTTAATGTCATCTTCTAAAACATTAATATCCGCAACTAAAGGTTGGAATTTTTTGAGTTTGCGTGCGTTAGGATCGCCGAATAATTTTTTTAACATGGTATAAGTAAAAAAACGTTGACTGATTAGCTATAGTTTGACGGCTCTCAGTAGTCAAGCTTTTGTCTATTTATCCTGAATGCTAGTTTTCATAATTCGCTTCAGGCGATTGAACTATTGGTGGTAGCTAGCGCCAAGCTGCGATTTTAGAGGTAATTTTGACAACTAATGATTTAAAAATGACTACGGTCGCACCAATGTCGGTTACTTAATAATGGTATCATTCTCTCTTGTTTCGATGCTGTTACGGGCTTCCCTAGTCCCTAATCCCCAGTCCCTAATCACCAACTGTAGTCGAACTGAGTGGCGTTAGGATGACAGGTAGCGCAGTTTTTGAGGTTGAGGGTGGTGGGTAAATCTACTTGGGGATGGAGTGCTTGAAAATAACGCGATCGCTCGATACGATAAGGCACTGGTTCTTCTTCTTGCAGGGGACGGGAGAAGTAACTTAAGTAGTTCCACATTAACTGGATTTCAAGTGCGATCGGTAGTTGGATTCTTTGTCCGTAGTGTTGTTGGGGTTCGAGGAGTATTCTACGCCAACTTTCGCTGGGGAGAACGGCTGGAGGAACGGGAATATGGCAGCTAGCACAGTTTTCCAGGTAAACTTTTAAACCGAGTTCTTGGTTTGGGGGAACAAAATCTACTGATTTATTCCCCGTTGGCGATAAAGAATAGTTGAATTTTTCCAGATTATTGTTGCTGTCTGCAATGGGTTGGTTGGTTGAAGCGATTTGGCTGGCTGGAGTTTCTCCACCAATAGCTATGCCCCAACCAATGACAATACTCCAGAGTAAAATCAGCAACAATAAAATTAAAGGGGATTTTTTTCTGGTTTGGTTTTTGCGGCTGCGCTTAATTTTTTTGCTTTTCATAAAGCTGTGAGGCTAATTTTCCACGGGAACGGAACGCAGTAAGCGTTCGACAATCGTTTTGGCTTGACGACCACCTGCGGGAATTAGACGATGAGTGAGGACGTGGGGTGCCACTGTTTTCACGTCATCAGGAATAGCATGATCTCGTCCTTCAAGAAAAGCGAAGGCTTGAGTTGCTCGCTGTAAGGTAACTGTACCTCGCGGACTTACTCCTAAAGTGATTTCGTCGTCTTCACGCGATGCTCGTACTAGCCTGAGAATATATTGTTGCAGTTCGGTTGTCACTTTCACTTGAGAAGCAAGGCGTTGTAGTTCGAGTGCGTCTTCGAGAGAGAGACAAGGTTGTAATTCGTTGAATTTGATTCCTTGTTGCTGTTTCTGCAACATTTGCAGTTCTTCTGCTTCGGTGGGATAGCCGAGAGAAAAACAAAGGGCGAAGCGATCCATTTGTGCTTCTGGTAAGGGAAAGGTACCTTGATATTCGATGGGGTTTTGGGTGGCGATCGCAAAAAATGGTTTGGGTACTGCTCTAGCTACGCCATCGACGGTGACTTGTTGCTCTTCCATTACTTCTAGTAAGGCGGACTGGGTGCGTGGTGTGGCGCGGTTGATTTCGTCTACTAAGAGAACGTTAGCAAATACTGGTCCGGGCAAAAATTCAAATTCTTGGTTGCCTTGTTTAAATATGTTGGTTCCGGTAATATCTGTGGGCAAGAGATCGGGAGTGCATTGAACGCGCCGAAATTCTCCGTTGATCGATCGCGCTAGAGATTTGGCAAGGAGGGTTTTCCCTACTCCCGGAACGTCTTCGAGTAGGGCGTGACCTCCACTTAACATCGATACTAGGATTAGGCGGATGGCTTCGTTTTTGCCGACGATGGTTTGACTGAGGTTTTCTGTTAGCTGTTCAATTCTTTCTCGCATAGCATTTCAAAACATATTTGTCAAGAAAATAAACTAAAAATTAATCAGAAATTAAGGCGATCGCGATTATCGAGTGTCAAGTTCAGAAAAATATTTTCTCGCCCTTTGACAGTCGGTAGCAATTTGCGCTTTGAGAGCGTCGAGGGAAGGAAATTTTTGCTCTGAGCGCAAAAACTGCTTTAAACTAACGATAAGTTTTTGACCGTATAAATCTCCAGACCAATCTAACAGATGTATTTCAATTGTGGGATTTTTGCCGTCTACGGTGGGACGACAACCTAGGTTCATCACGCCAATGAGCGTTTCAGGGGAAGTATTAAAGTCACTAAATTTCTCAACTGTGACACAATAAACTCCTTGTCGAGGCAAAAATTTATCGGCGGGTACTTGTAAGTTGGCAGTAGGGAAGCCAATAGTTCTACCCAATTTTTGTCCAGTTACCACCTGACCGATTAAAGTGTAGTCGCGACCAAGCAGTCGGTTAGCTTTAGGGATTTCACCTTCGCTGAGAGCTTGACGAATCAGGGAACTACTAATGCGATCGCTAGCACAAGTTTCTAGTGGTGCGACCGTAACTTCAATTCCAAATTGAGCAGCAAGATTAATCAATTCTGTCGCACAACCTGCACGGTTTTTCCCGAAGCGAAAATCCTCTCCCACACTAATAAAAGTTGCTTGTAACTGCTCGACTAAAATTTCTGCAACGAATTGCTGGGGACTCAAAGACGCTATTTCTTGGTCGAAGGGTAGCGAAACTAGCTGTTCGACACCTAAACGTTCTAATTGTGCCGCTTTTTCAGCTAAAGGAGTCAATAATTTCCGACTTTGACCAGTAAAAAATTCTCTCGGATGAGGATTAAAAGTAACTACCGTAGCTAGGGGACGATGTTTAAGCAATTCTTTTTCCTTTTCCGGCGTGACAGGAGATTCAGATAAAATTGGTTGCACGACTTGGCGATGCCCTCGATGCACGCCATCAAAATTGCCGAGAGCAACAGCAGTTGGAGTTAAAGCCGTGGCAGTAGAAGATGTTACCCACACGCTTTACATTCTGACATACTTTGAGTCATTTGTTCTCAATAACTCGCGATCGAAGCGATCGGTTGAGGTTTTTTAGGAAAATCGTGACTAGTTAAGCTAAAGAGAAGTCGCAGCACAAGGTTGAGTTAACTCAATCGAACAACCTTCTCTAGCGACGATCGTGTTGGGGAAAGCAGCGATCGCTTCTTTACTAACGCGATCGAGAAATTCATCATTATGTAAGGGGTCATGGTGAAAAATTACCAACTTTTTTACTTTCGCTGCTTTCGCTACTTTCACTGCTTCTTGCCAAGTAGAATGTCCCCAACCAACTTTACTCGACCTAGGCGAATAATATTCTTCATCAGTATAGGCAGCATCAATAATTAAAACATCGGCATTTCTAGCTAGCCAAAGCACATTTTCGTCCAGTTTGTCAGGAAAATGTTCGGTATCGGTAACATAAGCCGCCGCCATTCCTCGCCAATTGACGCGATAACCTGTAGCCTCTCCAGGATGATTTAGTCTCGCATTCTCGACGATAACATCACCAAACTTGACCTTTTCCCCGATTTCCAAGTCATAAAATTTTAAATCCGCTTGCATAATTCGTAACGGAACCGGAAAATTGGGATGCAGCATTTGGTCGTGGAGACGTTGTTTAATGCTGGCACCATTGGGCGCGATCGCCCCGTAAATGTGAAAACAATTTCCCTTAATAAAAGCGGGTATAAAAAAAGGAAAGCCCTGAATATGATCCCAGTGAGAGTGAGTGAAAAACATTCTCGCTTCTATTTGACCTTGTGAGAGAAGTGACTGTCCTAACACTCGTAAGCCAGTACCCCCATCAAAGATTAGACGTTCTTCCCCGACTTGCATTTCGATGCAAGGCGTATTTCCTCCATATCGGACAGTTTCTACTCCTGGACAGGGAATACTTCCTCTAACGCCCCAAAAGTTGATTTTGAATAAGTTTTGCATACTAGACATGGGTCTTTGCTGAAGATTTTTTTCTTTTTCAGGCTCTTGGTAGCAGTGTTGTTTTTTCAATTTCTCATCATGGTACTATTTTTACTCAATTTATGACTTGTGTTGAGTTAGAAAATTCTTGAAGACCCGATCTAGCCTTCCCGGGCGGCAGATGCTTAATTTTTTATTTAAAGAGAAACTGATTAAACTTTACAATCAAATTTAAACAATGAGTATTATTTTGCCGAACTTAAAAAACAAGCATCGTTTCTGTCACCCTTAATCTAGTTTTACGGCGAGATTTATTTTTTGATAACCTTTGAGAAAAAAATTTTTTAGTCAAGGATTATGAGATGAGCTAATCAAAAATATCAGTTTTGTGGGGCTCTAGCTTGTGACGGTTTCAGGAGGGAGTTGTGATCTTGCTCACTTACAATTCAATTAAGCAACAGTTATTAAATTTTAGCAAGAGGATGGCGATCGCGATCGCCGATTACAAGCTGACTATGACTCAAACTCCAACTTTTAACCACCCACTTCTCCAACCAGGGAGTCTGCGTAAAGTTCACCACATCGCTTTTAATGTTAAGGATATCCAAGCTTCTCGTTACTTCTATGGCACAATTCTCGGACTTCACGAATTGACTGGGGAAGAGGTTCCTAGTACCCTCAAAGAGTTAGTTGCAACTGGTAAAGTTGCCAACTTCGTGACGCCAGATGGTACGGTTATAGATTTATTCTCTGAACCCGATCTTAATCCTCCCGATCCCGATCCCAAACAAGCTTTTACCCGCGCTAATCATCTCGCTTTTGATATTGACCCTAATCAGTTTGACGAAGCTGTCAAGGTTTTGCAACAAAATGACATAGTTATTGACCAAGGTCCAGTTACTCGTCCTACCGGAAGAGGTATTTATTTTTACGATCCCGATGGCTTTATCATTGAGATTCGCTGCGATCCTCTCGAAAGCTAAATTTAGCCAAAAATTACCAACGATCTCACAGGCAACTTGTCTGTGTTATTTTGTTAAATTTATCATCTTTTGATGATGCTCAAATCCAATCTCCTGGTACGATGAGAGCGTGAAAAAAATATATTTCAAAACAACTAAGTTTTGTAAACAATAGACTTTTGTATTTGTTGGGCAAACAACTCCCAACTACTAATTATCTAGAGAGGACATAGTCAAGATATTATGAAGCATTACTGCGATCGCTGGCTGGAAGAATGGTGTCAAGAAAATGGTTGGACAGATTTAGTTAAAGTAAGTAAAAATGCTTACTGGGCATTTCCTCCAGGAGGCGTGATGCCGGAACCAATACCGAGTAAAATTCTCAAAACAATTAAAGCAGAAAAAGGCTTAAGCCATCCCGAAAAAGTGTGGTCGATTGCAGCAGTAATTGTGACAATTGTGGCAGCATTTTCTAGTTATTTTCTTAATTCGCCAATGCCGATTGTAGTTGCTTTTGCTTTTGCCGCAATCACCGTAGCCCAATTAGAAGTAGAAGAAATTTAGAGTTCGTAGTAAAAGCTAAAGTCCTTAAGTTCGTAGTAAGGGCTTTAGCCGTCAAGTTCGTAGTAAAAGCTAAAGTCCTTAAGTTCGTAGTAAAAGCTAAAGTCCTTAAGTTCGTAGTAAAAGCTAAATTCCTTAAGTTCGTAGTAAAAGCTAAAGTCCTTAAGTTCGTAGTAAAAGCTAAAGTCCTTAAGTTCGTAGTAAGGGCTTTAGCCCTAATATT
>NZ_JAAHBQ010000014.1 GCF_020144665.1 Oscillatoria salina IIICB1
TGCAGGAGAGGGGTTGGGGGAGAGGTTAACGATGTACTCGAATGCGCTTACTTGGATTTTGTTTTCTAATCCAAGAAAGGAATTTTTGCATTTGTGGTTCGCTTTTCAGTTTTTCAATTGTATTGAGGTTTTGGGCTAAATATTTATTATCAAAAAGAGCGTGGATTTGTCGATGACAAGCCGAGCAAATATCCGTAGTTGGACCAGCATTAGCTTGTTTGCGTTTGACGCTTTGTTTTGGGACAAGGTGATGGACTGTCAAATTGTCCGTTTTTCTTTCGCATAACTCGCACTTCATCATTAAAAATTTTATATATATTTTTCTATTATAGCTCATTTGACGAGCCAAAAATTTAAATTTCTGTCAAAATAAAAATGACTTGTGACCAAACCGAGCTAGAGCGAAATTTATTTTCAAGATTGGTAAATTTAACCAGAGTTAAGGACGATTTCGTACTGAAGCTAAATAGAAGTTTGAATTAAACTAAAGACAATTAATAAATAAAATCCCGATCCTGTAACTAAAAATGTATCAGGCGATCGCTGTTAGTCGGGATTGACCCTATCATGAGGAATAAATATTAAAGCGTTTTCTCAGATGGCTCATAAAAATCATTTACTAGCAATCCTGACAGAGCAAATGTACGATACACTAGCTCCTAATTTACACCAAGTTTCACTAAATCGCGGCGATATGCTGCATTTACCAAACGAAACTATTAACGAACTTTATTTTCCGATTGATTGCTTGCTTTCGATAACAATTACCATGTCAAATGGTGCGACAGCAGAAACAGGGGTAGTCGGCAACCGGGAAGTGATTGGAATAAATGCTTTTATGGGTGGAAGAGAAACCACCCAAACTGAATATGTAGTTCAGATTGCCGGAACTGCGATGAAGATCGATGCGGAAATAATGCGTCGAGAGTTCCAGAAAAACCAAGAATTGCGCGACGTAATGTTGCGTTATACCCAAGCTTTCATTGCACAGATTTCCCAGAGTGTTGCTTGTAACCGCCTTCACCAGATCGAACAAAGACTTGCGCGTTGGCTGTTAGAAGTACAAGATCGTATTAATTCGGACGAGCTTATTTTAACCCAAGAATTAATTAGTAATATGCTGGGCGTGCGGCGTTCTGGTGTCACCCAAGCTGCGCAAAAACTTCAGGAGGAAGGTTTAATCAGTTACAGTCGCGGTCATATTCAGATCCTTAACCAACAGAAACTAGAAGCAAAATCTTGTGAATGTTTTGAGGTGGTAAGGGATGAATACGATCGCTTGCTGGGAAGAAAAAACAGGGGTAAAAAATGAGTGTTCCACAAGAGAAATTAAAAATTTTGCTGATTGAGCCAGATGAAGAAGTGCGATCGCTATTAGTCGAAAATCTCAGACTCAAAGGCTATCATGTTTTCCTAGCGATCGACGAAGAAACAGCCCTAGCCCGCACCAGAGATGGATGCGAACGCCCCGATTTAATTTTACTCAATCAGGTAGGCAAAACTATCGACGAGTACATGGAAATGGGTATCCGCATCCGCGAAAACGCTCAGGTATCGGTACTCACGCCAATTGTTGTTATAGCGGAAAAATATGGCATAGAGTTAGAAGGTAGCGATATCAAGGTTGGCGAGAATAAGTACGTTACCTACCCAGAAGATGCCGAACAATTAATGAATCTGCTAGATCGGCTCTGTAATCCATCTTAGAATTGGTAGAGACGCTGCAAGCAACGTCTCTAGATCGCATCTGTGGGAATTTTTATGTGGTAGTTGTTTCCACAGGAGGTAAGATAACTTGGACAGTGTAGTCCTCGAAATCCGAGTCACCTAAATTCGGTAAATCTTCAAAACCAAACGTATTATCTCCTAACAAACGAATATGGTCAGAATCATCCGGGTTAGCATCCAAGAAGGGGAAGTAAGCAACCGGAATTCCCTCTAGGAGTTCATTACCAGGATTTTCATCCAAGAATTCATCCCTGGTACCACCAGCAATAATATAAGGTGCGAGCAAACCTTGTAGAGGTCCGGGTATAGCTTCTTCATCCTCAAAGAAGCGAACCGTATTATTAGCGATCGCTGCTTCAGCGTAACCTTCATCTCCTGGTTCGAGTCCGCTAATTAAAGTTCCATCAGTGTCAGCGACAATATAGAAGCCAATCGTATTATCCAAAGCCGCAAAACTATTCAGGTCAAATTCCGCTTCCACTGTTTCTGGCGATCGCAAATCGATCAATTCAACAATTCCTTGGGGTCCAGTTCCCCTGGGTGCGGGTAAATCGTTCGCCACCTCTACTTCCATCAGCACATCGTTAAAATCTTGGTCACCACCACCTAATAAGTCTTCCCAAGCGAAAGTAAATTTCTCCTCTCCTGCTTCGGGAACGTCGAAGTGAGGGGAACCATCGAGATTAGCTTCCGGAATCGCAAAGAAGACATCAGCCGTTTCTCGTCCCGCATCTAAATCTTGGCGTACTTGGTCGATACTACCATCAGACACCAGGAAGAAAACAATATTTGCACCACCATCAAACGTAATTTGGCGAGTAGATTGCAAATCTTGCAGTACAGTGCGCGGTAAAGCGGTGAAAATCGACCGTCCTTGGTTAATCGCCGCCCGGACATATTCTTCCGAACCCGGAGAAATTCCATTAATCGTTCCTTGTGAGTCATCAGCAATAACATAACCAATTTCATTGACATGGTTCGCATTGCGTTCGGTAAACGTAAACAACAGTTGAGTTTCCCCAGCTTCC
Organism: Oscillatoria salina IIICB1; assembly: GCF_020144665.1. Lineage (NCBI taxonomy): Bacteria > Bacillati > Cyanobacteriota > Cyanophyceae > Oscillatoriales > Oscillatoriaceae > Oscillatoria > Oscillatoria salina. The sequence continues at coordinate 2,757 of NZ_JAAHBQ010000014.1, forward strand.
TCAGAGATAAAGAAGAGATTATTATCAGTGCGGTTGAAAATTTGGTCATCATCAGTGACTTCCACTTCAACCTGAGTAGGTTCGACTTCTAAATACTCTTCCGCACTACCTTCAGCCACCGTATGAGTAATAATCCGAGTACGATTTCCTTCAGGTTCATTGTCATTTTCCACACTTACACTAATCGTGCGTGGTTGGTCAAAATTTTCCGGAGTAAAGACAATCTCATTACCAGAAGCGCCTTCAATTTCCACCTCATCATCGTCAGCACTAAGCTCAATAGTCACATTAGCACTAGGACGATTAGAAAGAGCCAGGGTATAAGTATCGCCATCACCACCCTCAACAACTTGAGTATTGTTGTCAGATTCATTAACAATCAAACCAAAGTCATTATCGGTGACATTAACAGTAATCTCTTGAGTCGAGACACCATCAACAGCGATCGCCTCATTAGTATAGCGATCGTCACTGCTGCTAACCATGTGCAGAATTGTACTGGTATGTTCGCCTTCTACTTCCTCATCATCTACTCCAGTCACATTCACCACTTGCGGTGTATCAAAGTTCTCCTCGGTAAACACCAGCGAAACCTGATTTCCGCCACCATTACCTAAATCCGTCTCCTCATCCGGGTCAAGAATTACCGTCACTTCACCCACCGGTGCAGTAGTTAAGACCACTGAATAAGTATCGCTAGTACCACCTTCAGCAACGCTAGTATTACCGCCAGTTTGGCTAATCGCCACACCCGCATCATCATCGAGGATATTGACAGTTAATTCACCCAAATTCTCGCCATCAATATTAATCGGGACATCATTGTTGTTATAGTCAGGGTCATCACTACTGAAACTAAACGAAACCGTACCCGTGTGGGAACCTTCAACTAGCGAATCATTGAGCGCCCGCACGGTAAACTCCTGAGAGAAGAAAGCATTATTCGGCGTAAACGTCAGCGTCAGCGTTCCATCTTCCCCTGCATCAACCAGTTCCACCTGGTCATCGGGCGTAACCGTTACCGTCACCTCACTGACAGGAACGCTATTTAACCGCAGCGAGAATGTATCCGTGTCGCCACCTTCGACCACAGTAGCATTACCATCCTCTAAGGCAACGTTCAAAGCGGCGGTATCATCATCGCTGATTTGAACATTAATATCGGGAATCTCAAAATTTTGATATTGAGGGTCATCGCTAGTGACGCGATGGAAAAGAGTAGCACTTCTGTCTCCCCGATTGGTTTGGTCATTCGGGAAAGCTGCCACATTCACCGTTTGTGGGTCAAGGGCGCTTGCGTCATCCTCAAATGTAAGCGTAACTGGTTGACCTGCGCCGTTTCCCAGGTCTACTTGGGCGTTACTAGGAGTGACAGTAACGTTAACTGCGGCTTCAGGAATCGTATCCAGACGAACCGTATAACCATCAGTTTCGCTACCTTCGACAACAGCAATACTTCCAGACTCTGGAGAAGCAATAATTCGCGCCGTATCGTTATCTTGGATTGTTACCGACGCATCATCGATACTAATGTTGTTGAAGCGAGGGTCGTTACTAGTGACAGTATGAGTAATCCGAGAAATTCGTTCGGCGTTGTCTTGAGCGATGTTGTCGTCAAAAGCTCGCACCGTAACCGTTTGCGGATTTAAAGCATTTTCCGGGGTAAAGGTGAGCGAAACAGGTATTCCCGGACCGCGTCCGAGGTCGAGTTCGTCGCTAGGTGCAACCGAGATAGTGACATCATCTTCGGGAACAGAATCGAGGCGAAGTTCGTAGGAGTCAGTACCACCACTTTCGCTGACGATAATTCCTTCGGTTCCCGAACCTACTAAGGCGTTAATAATTACATCGCCAGTGTCATTGTCTTCGATATCAACAACGAGTTGGTTGGTTTGTTCGGAGATTGGTTCACCTTCATCGTCATTTTCCCCGGTAAAGACAGTAAATTGTACATCCGCACCATTGTAGTCAGGGTCTGAGGAATTAACTCGGTGGATAATTGTTCCGGTGTGGTCGCTTTCTAAATCATCGTCCTCGATCGCTTGAACGGTGACAACTTGCGCTTCGTTAAAGTTTTCTGGGGTAAACGTGAGGGTAAGGGCGACCCCAGCACCGTTACCGAGGTCGATTTCTTCGTCGGGGTCAACAGTAACGCGGACGTTAGCGGTAGGTTGACTGTCGAGGCGAATTTCGTAGATGTCAGTATCGCCAGCTTCGGAAACTTCAGTATTACCGAGGGTTTGAATAATACTGACACCAGGAGTATCGTTATCAGCGATCGCTACTTGCAATTCGTTGGTGTCTTCACCATCGACGCTGATATCTACTTCTTCTCCTGAGTAGTCGGGGTCGCTACTCTCGACTTCATGAATTAGTCGCCCAAAGTGGGGTGTATCTTCGGCTAAAGAGTCATCAAATGCGCTGACGTTAACGGTTTGGGGAATATCCCAATCTTGGGGAGTGAATGTTAGCGTCAGGATACCATCATCGTTTGCCCCTTCTAAGAGTAATTCTTGGTCGGGGGTAATTGTAACTGTTACTTCGGCGATCGGTTGACGGTTCAAAACTACGTCATAAGTATCAGTTTCACCTGCTTCTGAAACTTCGGTACTTTCGTCAGTTTGAGTAATACTGACACCAGGAGTATCGTTATCTTCGATTTCAATCTCGAATTCGTTAACTCGTTCGCCATCGATCGTTTGACCGATCGCTACTCCATCAACGCTAATGGGAATTGTACTACGAAGATATTCCGGGTCAGTGCTAGTTACTGTCACGCTGACGATTCCAGGATCGGGATTATCTTCATCCTCTCGTTCCGTATCGTCAAACGCTGTCACTGTAACGATTTGCGGTTCGTCGAAGTTTTCCGGCGTGAAGAATAGCGCCAGAGGATTATCTACTCCTTCACCGAGACTAATTTCGCCATTAGGGTCAAGAGTAACAGTCACATCAGCGATCGGTCGCTTATCGAGGCTAATTTCAAACGTATCAGTCGCCCCATCTTCAGTAATCAGGCTACTTCCTTCAGTTTGGAAAATACTGACACCAGCAACATCGTTATCGCGAACGTTAACCTGAAGTTCCCCAAAAGATTGTCCTTCGGTAGGTTCGCCATCAATCAGGATCGGAGTTCCACTGCGGTTTCCACCAACGATCGCCGTTTGGTAATCTGGGTCATTACTAGTAACAGTATGAACTAAAGTGCTGAAGTGGGGACCTTCTTGTTCTTCATCGTCTACCGCTTGAATATTAACTGCTTGGGGACTATCGAAGTTATCCGGGCTAAACGTGAGAATGATTAAATTACCCGGACCATCACCGAGGTTAGTTTCCTCATCCGGCTGAATCAAGACAGTGACATCATCTGTCGGTGCTGCACTGAGACTAACAAAATAGGTATCCTCTAGCCCATTTTCCGACACATTCGTGCTGCCATCAGTTTGTTCGATCAGTACCGCCGGATTAGTATCGTCAATATTAACCGTGAGCAGAGGAGTAGCCGCACCATTAATTAAAATTGGCGCTACACCCAAGTTATAATTTGGGTCATCGCTACGGAAAGTATGGATAATCGTCCCCGTATGTGGACCCTCAAACTCCTCATCAGCGATCGCCCGCACCCGAACATCTTGGTTGATTAAGGCATTATCGTTAGTAAAAGTAAATGTTACCGGATTACCAGCCCCAGCAAATTCCTCTGTCGCTGGGTCGAATAACTCAATTTCGTTATTCGGATTCAGAGTAACTTCTACCTCAACTTCACTGGAATCATCGCGTCGCGGGAAAGTCGCCAAACGAATCGAATAAGTTCCTTCACTACCCTCATTAATATCCAGTTCTGGATCTTCAGTGATAATTACAGCCGGTTCGTCGTCATCCTCTTGACGCAACTCAATCGTCGGAATTGGCGTATCTTCATTGTTATAATTCGGGTCGCTAGTATATGTCACCGAGACACGGAAGCGATCGATTAAACCATCGCGATCGCGATCGAATGCTCCGACATCTCCATCGTCAATAAAGTCGATCGGTGCATCAAAGTCGAAATCATCGATTGGGAACAGCCAATCAGCAGTTTCAGCGAGAATTGCTTGTTGAAGATTTTCGGGATCGATCTCCGTAAGTCGGACGATATCGTCATCATCAACAGCACTAAGGATAAAGCTATCAAACGTATAGAAAAGAGTCCTTGCTGTCGAAATCGGGTGAAAAAGGAGACTAATCAAATCGCCTTCGTCGCGATTATCCTGCGGTCCTACAGTTAAAGGAATATTCTCTGGTAGTAAAGCCGCCGAACCACGAGGAATAATTCGGTCTACCGGGTCGCCAAAACCAGGATTAGCAGCATTAAGGATATTTTCTACTTCACCAGTTACAGGATCTTCGCGACGAAAGATCGTTTCTGTAAGTCCAGGTAAAAATGCTGATTGTGCTTCTACAAGTTCTCCGGTTTCCGGATTAATAGTTAGGTAGGGTAAATCGATCCGAGTATTTTGATTACTGGGGATGATGCTGTAGAAAAAGTATCCGTCACTATCCCCATCAATGATGGGAATAGTTTCCAGACGAACATTATAGGAACCGCTATTGCCTTCGCTAATAATCAGACTACCATCGGGAATCGAAGTATCGACGGTGGCAAAATCATCATCGAAAATATTGACTGTGAGGCGATTACTGATAGTACCATCTTCAAAGACGATCGGTAGATTTGATAAAGCCGGATTGTTACTGGTGACTGCGTGCTGGATAACGCTGATTCGGTCTGGGGGATTAGGTTCACCTGGTTCTGGGTCAACGTTTTGGTCGATTTCGTCGTTCGATGCGAGGACGTTAATCGTTTCGATGAGGTCATCCGCAGTAAAGGTCACTTCCACTGGTCTACCCAAACCACCGCCGATTTCCAGGTTCGGAAATGAGGTAGGAAATTCGGGGAAAGGATCGAATTGATCGCTTCTACTGGCGACTACACTGACGGTTTCTCCAGGTTCTAAGTCAGCGTTAACCAGTCGGAGACGGTAGCTGAGTAATTCTCTTTCACCGAGATTGACTTCGTTGGTGGAAATTTCTTCAACAATGATTCTCGCTTCGGTGTCGTCGTCGAGAATTTCGACATTGAGAGTATTGCTCAGATTGCCATTAATACTGACTTTACCTTGAGACGCTCCACTAAAGCGGGGATCGGCACTACTGAGGGTTTGGACTAAACTGACAATTTCGTCTTCTTGGTCGGGATCTTCTACTCCCGTGAAAGTAACGGTTTGCGGTGTATCGAAGTTATCCGGGGTAAAGGTAAGGTTGAAAGGAACGCCAGCACCGTTACCTAAATCGATAGCGTCGCTGCTAGGTGTGACGGTGAGAGTAACGTTAGCAGTTGGTTGTAGATTCAGCCTTACTTGGTAACTACCAGTGTTGTCACCACCTTCAAGCACGGCGACATCGGGGTCTTCGGTGGTAATTACTGCTCCGGCATCATTATCGGTGATGTTAACTGTAATGTCACTTACCTGATTGCCGTTAATCAGGAATGGAACCCCCGGACCGTAGTTTACATCAGGAGAAAAAGACGCGATGGAAATGGTGCGGACGCGATCGCCCTCAAGCACGTTATCGTCTTCTGCACTCACCGTCACTGTTTGCGGTTGGTCGTAATTTTCTGGGGTGAAGGTGAGTGTAATTGTTTCTTCTACTCCATCACCAACATCAATTTGAGCGCCGGGAATGAGATCGATTTGTACTTCGTCATCGGGAATTGTAGCTAATTGGATCTCGAAAGTGTCGGTGATTTCGCCTTCAACGATGTTAACGGTTTCACCTGTTTGAGTAATGATGATTCCCGCTTCGTCGTTCTCTTCAATATTGAATCTGACTTCGTTCGTGGTTGAACCATTGACAATGAATGGGACATTTGCTCCTGGTGCGTAGCGAGGATCGGTCAGTATGTTATCCGGAGTAGTAATTTCGTGGGTAATTAACCCAATATCTTCTGGGTCAATAGTGGCATCGTCAAGAGCCGTAACAACCACAGGTTGGCTGAATTGAGCGTTATCAGTAGTAAACCTGAGTCTGATTGCTTCGCCCGGATTAGCCCCATTGAGGCTAATTTCTTCGTTGGGAGTCAGCGTAATAATAACGGTAGCGTCGAGATTGTCATCGCGACGGGGGAAGGTAGCAAGGCGAACAAAATAGGTAGCTGAGTTTCCACCTTCGGTGACAATGCGCTCGTCTTGAGTAATTGTCACTGCGGGTACATCGTTATCTAATTGAGTTACTTCGATTGTGGGAACTAACTCGTTATCGATCAGATCGTCTTGTAGATAGTAGTTGGGGTCAGATTGAATTGTAGTGCTAGCAAGGACTTGGTCTGTGAAACCATCACCATCCCGGTCAAATCTTTGTATTTCATCGGGAGTAATCACAAAATCAATGATGGTTTCATTAATAAATTGATCGATTAACTGTTCAGTGCGCTGGATAATTTGCTCTTGAGGAATTTCTGCATTATCACCGAGGATTTCTCTTAATTCCGCGATCGCTTCGTCTCTAAATCCATTGTCGTTTACTTCTATTTCCTCGGTAAATGTAGCTTCTGGCAAAAAGTCATGAAAAATCCTGGCGATCACTTCGCCTTCGTCGCGCAGGTCGTCTGGTCCGACGCTTACGGGTATAATTCTGGGGTCGAGAATGCCATTTCCCCCGAAGGCTAAATCCTCTGTACCGAGAATTCTCAGAATCCCACCACCAAGAAGATTTTCGGTTCCAGCAATATCAACTACTTCACCAGTTAATAAGCTGATACGCTGATCTGCGACACCAACACCAGTTTTTTGATTGTTAATGTCGATCCTCATGAATATAGGAGCAATGGGAATTGTTTCTAGCCGGATTTGATATTCTCCATTCCCATTTTCATCCAGGACAATTACACCTTCGGGTGGAGAGGTATCTATCTCTGAGAAGTCGTCATCGAAGAAATCAATATTTACTTGACGATTCTGCGTATTTTCAATAAAGATATCTGCGTTAGAGATAGCAATATTAGTGTCAATAATTTCAAACGTTAGCGTTGCAAAACGATCTGGCTCGCTAATATCGTCAAAAATATTATCGATATTCCGGTCAATATCGTCATTGAAATCAAAAATCTTGAGCGTGCGTGTCTGGGAAATATCCTCTGTACGCGAGTTAAAATCATCAATTCGGAAACTAAAATCTTCTCCCGGTCCCGCACCAACATCAACAAAATCAGAATTATTGTTAATCCTAATATCAACAAATTCACCTTCTGCGAGGTCGATATCTTCGATACTGACTTCGTAAGTTAAAACCTGACCTTCATTGAGGTTGATATCGGAACCTAAAAGTAGATTGGAAGTGATACTGTTAATTCTTACTTCAGCCATGATGAGATTTCCTTAGTTAATAGGTGGTAGATGATGGTCAGTTACCAGTTATCAGTTATCAGTTATCCGTTCTTTGTTGGTTGTTGGTTGTCGGTTGTCGGGTGGTGGATAGTTAAGACTCGTCAATAATCGATCGATCTAAGAGTTCCCAATCCGCGATCCGCTGTTACCAATCTCTAGTTCAGTTTATTACTTTCGGTATATTTTCTTGCTCTTGACCTGTTGGTTCATAGCAACCTCGACTTAGCAGTGAGCAATGACAGAGGGGTAAATCTGCCCCAGTTTACTATTTAATAACCAAGCTAGCTAGCTAGTTTTCCGCTCGTCTGGACAATAACTTGAGGTTCGTCGGGGTAAGTCAGCCTCAGTTTACTGTTTAACCACTAAGCTAGCAAGTAAGCTAGTTTTCCGCCCGTATCTACAATAACTTGAGGTTTGTCAAAACAGTAAAATAATTTAAGTGTATCAATTTTAACTTTTTCTGGGAAATGTCAACAACTCACTGTTGGCTTCATTGAACATATTTTTACATTTTTGTCAATGCTGCTGAAGTAAGATATAATAATCTTCAAGCAAAAATGAGCAAGCCTCCCCAGGCTTAAAAACAATTTTTTGTTAGCAAAAATCCGATGAGCGCCTTAATTCCTGATGATATTCTCCAAGCAGCCCGAATGACAGAGGCTGAACTAATAATCGAAGTAGCTATTATGCTTTATAAACAAGAAAAAATTAGCAGTGGAAAAGCTCGTGCTTGGACGGGATTAAGTGTAATTGAATTTCAAGAAGAACTTGCTAAACGTGGACTCACCATTAATTATGATGTTGAGGATTTTCAAGAAGATTTGAAAACTTTACAGTATCTAGATTTGTTGTGATTGTAGTTAGTAATACATCACCAATAACTAATCTAGCAGCTATAAATCAGCTACAGTTGCTACGAGAACTCTACGAGAATATAGTAATTCCAACCGCAGTATACAATGAAATGGTTGGTTTAGATAAGTTAGTACCAGGTGCGGTAGAAGTTTAAACTTCAGACTGGATTCAAATTCAAACAATTGCAGATCGTAGCCGACTTATAGAAGTAGGGGAAAATATAGATTTAGGTGAAGCTGAAGCAATTGTTTTAGCTTTAGAACTAAAAGCTGATTTATTACTAATAGATGAGCGTCGAGGTAGAGAAGTAGCAAAAGCTAATAAACTGAATGTAGTCGGTATATTAGGTATTTTACTACAAGCAAAACGCAATGGCGCGATCGCTGCGGTTAAACCTGTCATGGATCTTTTGATTGGACGGGCAAAATTTAGGATTAGTAGTCAATTGTACGCTGAAATTTTAAAAGCTGCTGGTGAATAGTTTCATTTTCAAAGTAAAAGCGATCTTCACAACGAAGATCGCTTTGATAATTTCTTAGCAAAAACTAGGGTAGTAAATAAACTAAAGTGAAAAGTACCACCCAAACAACATCGACAAAATGCCAATAAAGTTCTGATGCTTCGACACCAAAATGTTCTTTAGCAGAATAGTGTCCGGATTTGCGAGAACGAAAGAGAACAAACAAAATTAGTAATAAGCCGACGGTAACGTGCAAGCCGTGAAATCCGGTTAAAACATAGAAACAACTGGCAAATAAATTAGTTGTTAAACCAAATTCCAAATGGCTATATTCGTACAATTGTCCGGCTAAGAAAATCGCCCCCATGAGTGCAGTTAAAGCGAACCAAACTTGTAACCCTTTGTTGTCATTATTTTTAATTGCACTTTGACCTTTGTGCATGACAAAGCTGCTAGAAATCAGGACGATTGTGTTAATTCCGGGTAGCAAAAGTTCTAATTCGGTTCCTTCTGGGGGAAATTCCGGATACATTACTTTGTAAATGGAAAAAGCAGCAAATAAACCGAGGAAAATCATTGTTTCAGCGATGAGGAAAATGACCACACCAAACATCCTAAAGTCAGGATGTTCTTCGTGATGCGCTCCTGGTTCTACTTCGTGATGGTAATTAAGAGCAGTTTTGGATTCGTCAATTGTTGAACCTTGCATAAATTCCTTTTTTTGCAGTAATTTGACTAAGGAGAAAAGGTAGAAGTTTAATTTTTTGCTGCTAATTTGCCAATCTAAACCTAGGTGTGGGTAGGGGCGCAAATGACTGCGCCCAAATAGTAGAGAAATTAGATTTTAACCTCTACCTTTAGCTAGATTCGCCTTGAACTTCGGTGAGTAATTCTTGAACAGTGCGATCGCCTTCTAAAGTTTTTACGTCGATACCGTAATCGTAGGGACCGGACCACAAAATCGGTTCTTCTTCAAAGTTTTCGATAATGGGTGGTGAAGTTGTTTGCCATTCTAAGGTTAGGGCTTTCCAAGGATTGCGACCTGCTTTTTCTCCTTTAATTAAACTCCAAAAGACGTTAATAATAAACGGCAAAGTCGAAACTGCCAGGACATAAGCACCAATTGTCGCGATGACATTCAAAGGCTGGAATTGGGGGTCATAAAGTGCAACTCGGCGGTTCATTCCTAATAAACCGAGTTCGTGCATCGGCATAAAGGTAAGATGTACGCCAATGAAAGTGAGGGCAAAATGAATAATACCCAAAGGTTCGTTGTACATTCGTCCGGTGACTTTCGGGAACCAGTGATAAACGCCAGCGAATAAGCCTAAAACACTGCCACCAAAGAGAACATAGTGTAAATGGGCGACGACAAAATAAGTATCGTGGACGTGAATGTCAAAGGGTACAGAAGCGACCATTACGCCAGTTAAGCCACCGATGAGGAAAGTAGAAACAAAGCCCAAACCGAATAACATTGGAGAATTGAGACTAATTTTACCGCCCCAAACTGTCGCACACCAGCTAAAGACCTTAATTCCCGTCGGTACGGCAATAATCATCGTCATTGCCATAAAAAACATCCGCAACCAGCCAGGAGTACCGCTAGTAAACATATGGTGCGCCCAAACTAGGATACCGATAAAAGCGATCGCCATACTCGAATAGGCGATCGCGCGATAACCGAAAATTGGCTTGCGCGCATGAACGGGTAGCACTTCGGAAATTACCCCGAAAAAGGGCAAAATCATGATATAAACTGCTGGGTGCGAGTAAAACCAGAACATATGCTGGTAAACAATTGGATCTCCGCCACCACCAGGATTAAAGAAGTTGGTTCCGACAATCAAGTCAAAGGAAAGCAAAATCAAAGCTGCGGCTAAAACTGGTGTCGCAATCAAGATCAAGCAAGAAGTCGCAAAAATCGACCAGCAAAACAAAGGCATATCGTAGATTGTCATTGCTGAGATTCGCATCTTCCAAATGGTGGCAATAAAGTTAATTCCCCCCAAAATTGAAGATGTTCCCAACAATAACAAGCTCAAAATCCAAATTGCTTCGCCCGCTTCACCACTAATTAAGCTTAAAGGAGGATAAGAAGTCCAGCCTGCTTGGGGCGCCCCGACAAAAAAGCTACTCAGCAAGAAGACACCGCCAATAGGAATCAGCCAAAAAGCGACGGCATTCAAGCGCGGAAATGCCATATCTTTTGCCCCAATCATCAGGGGAACCAGATAGTTAGCAAAACCTGCACCTGCGGGAACAATCCATAAAAAGATCATGATTGTCCCGTGCAAGGTAAACATTTGATTGTAAACTTCGGGAGTGACAAAATCGGGGTCGGGAGTTGCTAACTCTGTACGCATCAAGCCAGCTAAAACTCCGCCAATGCCGTAAAAGAAAAATGAAGTAACGAGATATTGAACGGCAATAACTTTGTGGTCGGTATTGAAGGTAAAGAAATCTTTCCAAGTACGTTGATTTTCTACTGCTTCAGCAGGTTTGTCAGTAGATTGAGGTTTTTCGGTTTTTACACTCATAAGAAATTGTTTAAGATGCCAAACTTGGGATTTGCAATTGGCGATCGCACTAGAGAATAAATTGGGGGAAAGCGATCGTCTTTAGTGATGATGTAGCTGGGTTAGCTGGGCGAGAGTTTCTTGGTTAATTCCCATTTCTTCAGCGTAGGGAGCAAGAAATTCGCGATCGCTAAGATTGCTAGCGACTGCTCGATCCCAGTTGTTAGCATTGGCGACTTGGGTTTGTTCTTCAACCCATTTTTGGTAATCTTCTTCACTTTGGACGAAGAGTTGAGATTTCATCGCACCGTGATAGGCACCGCAAAGTTCGGCACAAATAATCGGATAAGTTCCGACGAGAGTAGGTGTAAAGCGGATTTCTGCTTCTCTACCGGGAATAGCATCTTGTTTGATCCGAAATTCTGGCAACCAAAAAGCGTGAAGTACGTCTCCGGCGGAAAGGTTAAGTCTGACTTCTTTTCCCACAGGTACGTGCAATTCTCCGGTAATTACGCCTGTATCGGGATAGGTGAAAATCCAAGCGTACTGAATGCCGTTGACGTTGACATTCAGATAGGGTTCTTTACCTTGATTTTCTGGAGAAGCGCCTAATCCGAGGGCGAGATCTTTTTGACTAGGATCGAGAGCAACGAGTTGTTGAGGTCCGGGATCGTGGGAACTCATGGGATCGAGTCCGCCCATTTCGTTGTAAACCTCAAAGCTGTAAATAGAAATAACCAAAACAATGATGGTGGGGATCGCTGTCCAGACAATTTCTAGCGGGACGTTACCTTCGATGTTCGGACCGTCGGTTTCGTCTCCTTGGCGTCGGCGAAATTTAATCGCTGTATACACCAATACTCCTTGGATCAGCAAAAATAAAGCTGTAGCAACAGTCATCATCAAGTTAAAGATGCTGTCTACGGATTTGGCTTCTTCTGAAGCCGCTATGGGCAGCAGTCCGTGATTTTGACCGTACCACAAACTGGGTAGGACGATCGCGATCGCGACCGCAACAATGATGATTGTGTTTGTTTTTTTCACGGGTTTTTTCCCTTGACGATCTGACTACTTGGCATTTTTCTCGGATGCTTGTGAAACTGCGACTCGTTTGAGTTATTTGTGTTTTTGTCTTATCGCAGCCGTCCCTCTACTAAGGTAAGACATACTCTCCTGGGTTGCGAATATTTCTCGCGATCGCGACCGCAAATAATCTCGCTTTTTTGTCAACTTTTGTTACAGGTATCCAGCCTGATACCTTTGTTTCCCCAAGCAATCTGAAGAATACCTAAAGCAATTTCGCTTACAGCACAGGCTGATTACAGTGTTAGGTAGAAGTCGGCAAACTTTTTAACTAGGATGCTAGTTTGAAAGAGAGTCGTTACTCATTTATATCTTGACACAAAAGGCAAATAATGCTATGGCTGAATCAGTGCTTCCCAAGCAGAGAGAAACCCACTCCCAGCGATCGCGAGCTAGCGATCTTCTACGTGGTTTAGTGTGGAAGATCGCGATCGCGACACTGCTATTAATGGCGATAGGTAGTGCCACGCGAGTGATGAACGCAGGACTTGCTTGTCCGGATTGGCCCCTATGTTACGGGCAGCTAGTACCCACTCAGCAAATGAATCTGCAAGTATTTCTCGAATGGTTTCACCGTCTTGATGCTTCCTTAGTAGGATTTAGCGCGATCGCCTTAGCTGGTTTATCTTGGTGGTGGAGGCGCGAATTACCCAAGTGGCTGCCTGGGGCTGCCACATTTGCTTTATTTTTGATTGTCTTTCAAGGTATTCTCGGCGGACTGACAGTTACCCAGCTTTTGCGCTTTGATATTGTTACTGCTCATTTAGGCGCAGCCTTACTATTTTTCTGCACGCTGATCGTCATCGGAACAGCCCTCGGCGATTATAAAGGAACTGGAACTGCTGGTAAACTATCCTGGGTTAGTTTAACCGCCGCAATTTTAGTTTATCTCCAAAGCTTACTCGGAGCTTTAGTCGGTTCCCGTTGGGCATTACATCAATGTTTCGGCGCAAACCAACTTTGTACCGTGATGAACAGTCACATAATTGGCGTTTTCCCCGCCACAATCGCTACAGTAACAGTAGTCGCGATCGCGTGGCGCACAATGGGATTACATCCAGCCCTAAGAAAACTGGCTAACCTAGCTGGTGGATTAGTTGTCTTGCAAATTCTCCTCGGTGTTGCTACCTTCTACTTGCACCTGCAAGTCGAACCCCTAACCGTCACTCACCAAACCGTAGGAGCAGCATTACTCGGTTGTTTAGTTGCCTTAACAGTTTTAGCACTACGCGATCGCACGATCGCCTCAAGCAAGTTAGCGATCGAAAATTAGCGATCGTCATGCTGCGAACAGTTGACAAGTTTGCCCGATCTTAACTTTCAATCCTCAAACAAAAAAATGTTTAACTGTTCGCCACTAACAAATTTTCCTGTCTCGCTCCTGTTTACTAAAAACTCAGCTCGCGATCGTTTGCTCCCACACAAATAAAGTTTCAAAAATAAGGAATTTGGTACTAAGTAATGACAGGCATCAGTATTGCCCGCCGCAACTTCTTACAAGTAATCAAAAGCTACTACCAATTAACCAAACCTCGGATTATTCCGTTACTGCTCATTACCACCGCAGCCGCAATGTGGATCGCCTCTGACGGACAAGTAGACACTTTTCTCTTATTCTCTACTTTAATTGGAGGTACTTTTGCATCTGCTTCTGCCCAAACTTTCAACTGCATTTACGACCAAGATATTGACTATGAAATGAAAAGGACGCGCAAGCGCCCCATTCCTTCCGGTCAAATTCAACCTCGTCACGCACTCATTTTTGCTCTCATTTTAGCAATTCTTTCTTTTACAGTTTTGACTGTCTTTGTTAACCTCATCAGCGCCCTTTTAGCCATGTCCGGCATTATTTTTTATCTGCTGGTTTATACTCATTGGCTCAAACGTCATACCACCCAAAATATCGTTATTGGCGGTGCTGCTGGTGCAATTCCTCCTCTAGTAGGTTGGGCGGCTGTTACCGGAGATTTAAGTTGGGCTGCATGGCTTTTATTTGCAATTGTTTTCCTTTGGACACCTCCCCATTTTTGGGCATTGGCGTTAATGATTCGCGATGATTATGCTCAAGTAAATGTGCCAATGTTACCAGTAATTGTCGGTGAAGAAAATACCGTTAAGCAAATTTGGATTTACACTCTGATTGTCGTCCCGACAACTTTTTTACTCATTTATCCTTTAGGCGTTTCCGGGATTTTATACGGCGCAATTGCTGCCTTACTCGGAGCAGCTTTTCTTCGCAAAGCATGGCAATTGAAACAAGCACCACAAGATAAAGATTTGGCAAAATCGATGTTTAAATTTTCCATCCTTTACATGATGTTATTGTGTACCGGAATGGTAATTGATAGTTTGCCCGTCACCCATCAGTTAATTGCTGTGGTTGCCGATGTAATTTTTGTCTAAAATTTTTCCTGTAGAGACGTTGTATCCAACGTTTCTACAAGGCAATTTGGTTGAGGAAAAATTAAGGTTTAATTTACTTCAAATTAATTCAGCAAAGATTTAACAGAAAAAGCTTCCCCAAGCTGATCGCAAGTTGCGTCCAGAGATAGTATACTCAAAAGACGATAATCTGGAAAAATGTCATCCTGAGCGAAGCGTTCGCGAACGCTTCGCTCAGGATGACGTAAGATTAAATGAAAAAGAAGTTGTATCTAGATATTTCATTGAGTTAAATATTTTAGTCTCTGTACCCCTACTATATTTAAGTGCAACTTAGTATTATCAGTTTATTTAGCCAAATCTGGTAAATTTGTCAAAAAGATAAGGAGCTTCAGCGATGGCATATAGCAATTTTAGCTTAGCTAAAGTCAAACAAGAATTTAATTTAACTATTCAGGAAATCCCTAACTTATTTAAAGATATTGAAACAGTAAAGCCATCAAAAATTTTAACTGAACTTTTACAAGAATATATTCCATTAGCAACAGCAATTGGCACAGAAAAAGCCCGTTCAGAGTTTCTCATTGCTCCTATTTTAAGTGAAGTCAGAAGACAATTTAATTACCAAATTAGTTTATTTTCTGGTACAGATTTTAATGTCGATCTTGAAAAAGGACTGTTAGGTTATTGTGATTTTCTCATTAGTGCGTCTCAAGAACAATTGTTTATTAGCGCCCCGGTAATTACAATTGTTGAAGCTAAAAATGAAAATATTATTGGTGGATTAGGTCAATGTATCGCCGAAATGTTAGCCGCACAAATATTTAACCAACGTCAAGAAATTGAGATTTCAGTTATTTATGGTGCAGTAACCAGTGGAACAAATTGGCGCTTTTTGACTTTGCAGGAAAACCTGGTTTGTATTGATTTAAGGGAATATTATATTAATCAAATTGAGAAGATTTTAGGGATTTTATTGAGCCCCATTCAAGCTTATTTGTCAAGGGTTAATCAATAAAAAAAGAAAATGATTAGGAGAGTATTTGTTAGAAAATGCTAATCAGTCGAGACAGATCCAGCAACTTATCTAAAAAATTAATTTTTAATGAATATCCCCATAAATTTATTAATTATCTCGATTACAACCAGTTATCATTTCATTGCTAGTATTCTCGAACGGCGAAAATTTCAGCCACCAGGTAAACTAATTGATATTGGTGGTTATAAACTCCATTTATACTCAAAAGGAACAGGTAAACCGACAGTAATAATTGACCATAGTTTGGGTGGAATTGATGGCTATTTTCTCATCGATGAACTTGCGGAAATCACCCAAGTGTGTATTTGCGATCGCGCCGGATATGGCTGGAGTGATTCTAGCCCTAAACCTCGCTCAAGTCAAACAATTGTCCGAGAATTAGATCCATTATTAAACCTAGCTAAAATTGAACCACCTTATATTTTAGTCGGCGATTCTTTTGGTAGTTATAATGTCAGGCTTTATGCTCATCAATTCCCAGAAAAAGTAATTGGGATCGTTTTGGCAGATGGGCTTCACGAAACAGGTATATTAAATATGTCGCTTAGTTTGCGAGCCTTAAAATTATTTTTTATGTCCGGATTTCTGATGTCTATTTTTGGCTCAATTTGGGGAATTGTCAGAATTTTAGGAACAATAGGAATATTTGAATTACTTAAACAAGAACTGCGTAAATTTCCCAAACAAATCTTACAGCCAGTTAAAATTTCCTTTTATCACTATCAACATTGGCTGACAATGTGGCGAGAAATGTGGAATTTAAACGCGAGTAGTCGTCAAGTTAGTCAAGCTAACAATTTCGGCGATTTACCAATTATTAATATCAAAGCGAAAACTTTCTTTAAACGCTCAATTTGGAACTTTTATCTCCCGATTACAGCCGCCGACAAGTTACGCGACAAAATGCACTGCGAACTGCTAAAATTATCCACAAATTGTACTCAAATCCAAGCTAGCAAAAGTAGTCACTTTGTCTGGATAGACGAACCCGAAATTATTCTCGCAGCGATTCAACAACTTCTAGCAAATAGATAAAATCCAGAAAAAATAACTGCAAAAATAAAAGTAGAGACATTGCATTTTAGTCTCTACAAATTTCCCTAGACAAAATCGCCAAATTCTTCCTCCTCACGTCAGTTGACAGAGGTTACCCCTCTAGCAAGCTTCCATTGTTCCGATTACAATTTACAATAAAAGAAAAGATTGTTTAGATTTGTAACTAGGCTGAAGGCATAATTATTTTATGGCATTCGCTGTTTTAATCGAAAACCTACAAAAGAGCTACGGTGAGATCCCAGCCGTGAAAGATGTCTCATTTCAGGTAGAAAGAGGCGAAATTTATGGACTTCTGGGTCCCAACGGTGCGGGAAAAACTACAACGATTCGCTGTCTCTGCACCTTAGCTAAACCCGATCGCGGTAAAATTGAGGTCTGTGGAGTTTCTGCAATTGACAACCCAAGGGCTACCCGACGCAGACTCGGCTATGTCGCTCAAGAAGTCGCCTTAGATAAAGTCTTAACTGGGCGCGAGTTGCTCCAACTACAAGCTGCACTTTATCACCTTCCGGGGGCAACGAGCAAGGAACGAGTTAACCAATTACTACAACTTTTGGGTTTATCAGACTACGCGGATAAGAAAACGGGAACTTATTCGGGTGGTTTACGCAAGCGTCTCGATTTAGCTGCGGGTTTGTTACATCAACCCGACGTGCTAGTTTTAGACGAGCCAACGGTAGGATTAGATATTGAAAGCCGGGTGGTAGTTTGGGATTTTTTGCGTAAATTGCGCGAAGCAGGGACAACGGTACTCATTACTAGCCATTATCTCGAAGAAATCGACGCACTTGCCGATCGCCTGGCGATTATTGACAAGGGTAAAATTATTGCTGAGGGAAGTCCTTCTCAATTAAAGGATAAACTAGGCGGCGATCGCGTAACTCTCCGCATTCGAGAATTTTCTACCCATGAGGAAGCCGAAAAAGCTAAATCTCTGCTTCAAAGTTTACCTTTTGTCGAAGAAGTTATTATTAATTCGGCTCAAGGTAACTCGCTTAATTTAGTCGTAACTCGGCAAAGTAATCCTCTCAGCAAAATCGAAAAGTCTCTCGAAGAAGTGGGTTTACCAATTTTTAGTATGGCACAATCTCGCCCTAGTCTTGATGATGTTTATCTCGCGGCTACTGGACAAACTTTGATGGATGCAGAAATTGCTGCTGCTGGTAATCGCGATTTGAAGAAAGAAAAGAAAATGCAAATGAAGTAGGGATTGGGGACTGGGGATTGGGGACTGGGGACTGGGAATTAGGTAAATTAATAACTACTAACCTTTCACTGGTCACTAATAATTCCGAACTACCTAACACTAAATGCCTAATTTTTGTTCATTTTTCTGTTTGAGATTTTGGTTAGAAAAATAAAATGAGTCAATCAATTACACCAGAAAAATTCAACATTAACTTATCGCCAAATGGTGAAAGCACTGCTGAAGTTAAAGCTGGTAATCCGGTTAGCGAATTTATCCAAGAAACTATAGCTTTAACTAAACGTTTGTTTATCCAATTACAACGCCGTCCTTCGACATTAATAGCTGGCGTAATTCAGCCTTTAATGTGGTTAATTCTCTTTGGTGCTTTATTCTTAAATGCGCCGCAAGGATTGTTTGGGACGGAAATAAGCTACGGCAAATTTTTAGCTCCTGGAGTAATCGTTTTTACCGCCTTTTCTGGAGCTTTAAATGCAGGTTTACCTGTGATGTTTGACCGCGAATTCGGTTTTCTTAATCGTTTGTTAGTAGCGCCTTTAGCTTCGCGATTTTCCATTGTCACTGCTTCGACAATTTACATTATCACCCTGGCATTTATTCAAACAGCAGTAATTGTTGCAGCTAGTGCTTTCTTAGGTGCAGGTTTACCTGGATTAGGGGGATTAAGTGCGATCGCGTTAATCGTTTTCTTGATTGTTTTGGGTGTAACTGCACTAAGTCTCGGTTTGGCTTTCGCTTTACCAGGACATATTGAATTAATTGCTGTAATCTTTGTTACCAATTTACCATTACTTTTTGCTAGTACCGCCTTAGCACCAATGGATTTTATGGCAAATTGGTTGCAGTATATTGCTAGTTTAAATCCTCTGACTTATGCGATCGAACCAATTCGCTATATTTATCTTAATGGCGATTGGGGTTTGAGTAGCACCGTGATGCAAACACCTTGGGGTGGAATTAGCTTCTTGGGAGTGCTTTTGGTATTGCTAGGGTTTGACGCGATCGTTTTATTAGCAATTCAACCTTTACTACGACGGAGATTTGCTTAAAGTTTGATTGGTAATTAGATATTATCTGATGAGAAAGTTACGGAAGTCTTGTAAGGCTTCCGTAATTTTTTTTGCTGTGAAGTAACAGTAAAGTAAAATTGAGTTAGTGTATTCTTAAATTTAGCTATTGAATGCTCAACCATCATTAGGTATTAGACATTCGCCCGGTTGTCAAACATACAAAAGCTGATTAAAAATCTCATCTGCTGTCAGAGTGTTGAGAATAATACCAACTCGTTTAGCAACTTCATAAGCATTATTTTGAGGCGTTATAATAATGCCTGAATGCTGTTGTTTTGTCTGGATGTAACTCAGGTGCAATCTTTCATAGTCTACTCGATTATGGGTCAATAGACAGCGCTTTTCTTCAGCAGCATAAGCCAATTGTTCCGCATCCGAGTAACCTGTCATCTCAGCATCAAGAGTTGTTAAAACATCCAAACCTCTACTTTTGAGAAGAGTGGCGACCAAATTAGCAATATCTTCATCAGTGTAGAGTGACGCAAAGATTTTCATTCTCTTTCTGTTTCTAAGACTTTGCGAACTGCGGGATGAATAAGGTCATCTGGGATGCGGTTTTGTTCGATATAAGAGTTGATTTCAACTTGGTTATCTAAATAAAAACTCAGGGCATCAAAAACTTGAGCGAGGGTAAGCTGAGGATACTGAGTCGGAATTTCTTCAGGAGGAGTCCCATTACGCCACAATCCAACAATAGCTCGTACTGAAGTGCGAGTCCCCATGATAATAGGTTCGCCGCTTAAAATATCTGGATTGCGAATAACGTATCGGGAAATGGCTTTCGTCGTCATCAATAAAACCTCATTGGGAATAGTTAGTTTTCATTGTAGTACAGTGTCTTGTCTGACTAATCTGAAAAGCGAAGAAAGTCAAAGTAGTCTTCTAACAACAAAAGTGTAATTCTCCTAGGGAATCTGAACTAATTGTGCTCATTTTGAGCAATAAATAATTTTAGCAAAATAAAAAACTTGTTGAGGAGGAGGCTGAAATTGCTAAAATTCTACTTATACTCTGAAGAAAATTGTTTGACAAGTTGGTATGAGTAACAGAATCAAGTTTGCTTTATTTACCAGCCAGCAGGTAGCGAAAATCACACTTAGCCTTAGTATTGCTGGTATTTTGTCTTGCGTGGGACAAAGTGCAACTTTGGCTCAAAATGTAGACCCCCAGGAATCAGGAGTCTATCAATCTAACGAAAGAGATAGTTTGTCTGGTAGTTTCGGAGATGGTTCGTTTAATCCTTTCGATTTGATTCACCGAGCAAATTTAAATAGCGATCGCTCTTTGGATGAGTTTCGTCAAGAGTCAGCAGAAAATCTCAACAATGCGGCTGATGAATTTCGCCGCTTGCAATTGGAGCGAATGCGCTCTGGACAACAAAATACTACGGAGAACCAAACAAATCAAAATTAAACTAAATTAGGGTGGACAAGATCCACCCTAATTTATTTCAGCAGACTATTTGCTCATTGTCGCCAGGAGATCCCGAGCGTGAGTGTCAGTCTTGACTTTCTCGTCAGTATGGATGATGGTTCCTTCACCGTCAATAATGTAGGTGACGCGCTTGGAATAACCACCTCCTTCCACATCGTAAGCTTTGGTAATTGCACCGTTGGTATCAACGAGCAACTGGAAAGGTAAGCCGTACTTTTCTTTAAATTTTTTGTGCGATGCTTCGTCATCCATACTTACACCTAAGACGACAATTTCTTTCCCTTGATAATCGCTGTAATTGTCGCGGAAGCTTTGAGCTTCTTTGGTACAGCCAGGAGTATCGTCTTTAGGATAGAAATACAAAACGACGGTTTTACCAGCAAAGTCAGAGAGGGAAACAGTTTTGCCTTCGTCGTCTTTAGTAGTGAAAGACGGTGCTTTAGTACCAACAGATAAAACCATAACTTTTTTTGTTTTGCCGTACAGTAAATTTTCTCTCTAAATTTTACAATAATTAATAAAATTACTCAGTTAAGCTACCTCAAGCATGACTTATAGCCCAAGTAAAACTGTCCAATCGATTCAATATAGCGATCGCGCCATCAAGCGAGGAGAAAGAGCTTTGTGTTGTTCGCCTTTCAAATTGTCTTTATTCGAGGCGATGGCTAGCCAAAGCATTCCTTTATTGCAAATTGTCGGCGAAAATGGATTAGAGCAAAGTTATACGACGCGATCGCTCTCGGAATTAGCGACGGAAAATAATTTACTCTGGCTAATTAATGTCGGTTTACTTAGGCGAGAAGTAGACGGACAAGGAATTACCGATAGTTTTCGCTTAACTCCTTTAGGACGAAAATTAGTCAATAAATGGCAAAATCGCGGCGGTACTTTGCCGAAACCTTCTTGGTTAGATCGCATCTATAATTGGTTAAATCGACGGTTGAGGTTGCCAATTTAAAGTCGAGTAGACTATTTGTGGATCAATAAATTTCTAGCTCCGACACAGCCATTGCCGACTATGAAAGCAATTATGGTCGTGGGAACTACCTCCCACGCAGGAAAATCTCTGCTCACAACCGCTCTGTGCCGCATTCTCTGGCGACAAGGTTGGCGAGTCGCACCTTTTAAAGGGCAAAATATGGCATTAAATGCTTATGTTACCGCTACAGGTGGAGAAATAGGCTATGCTCAAGCGGTACAAGCTTGGGCGGCTGGAGTATCTCCTTGGGTGGAAATGAATCCAATTTTGCTCAAACCTCAAGGTGATATGACTTCTCAAGTAATTATTAAAGGTCAAGTTGTCGGGAAAACGAGAGCTTCTCAGTATTACAAAGAATATTTCGCTCGCGGTTGGGAGGCAATTGTTGAATCCCTACAAAAATTAGCTGGAGAGTTCGATTTAGTTATTTGTGAAGGGGCGGGAAGTCCGGCGGAGATTAACCTCAAACACCGCGATTTAACTAATATGCGGGTAGCTTTGCATCTGAATGCGCCGACTTTGTTAGTAGTAGATATCGATCGCGGCGGTGCTTTTGCTCATGTAGTCGGTACGTTAGAATTACTCGAACCAGAAGAGCGATCGCTGATTAAAGGTGTCGTCATTAATAAATTTCGCGGACAGCGTAGTTTGCTCGAACCGGGTATTAAATGGTTAGAAGAACGTACTAAGATCCCAGTGGTGGGAGTCCTTCCTTGGATCAACCAGATTTTCCCCGCAGAAGATTCTCTGGATTTACTCGAAAGACGATCTCACAAAACGGAAGGGGAAGTAAATATTGCCATAATTCGTTTACCGAGAATTTCTAACTTTACCGACTTCGACCCCCTGGAAGCTGAACCTACTGTAGTCGTTAAATATATTAGCTTAGGGCAATCTTTAGGACATCCCGATGCAGTTATCATTCCCGGTTCCAAAACAACAGTCTCTGACGCGATCGCGCTGCACGAAAGTGGGATGGCAACTCAACTACAACAATACGCGGCTGCGGGCGGTACAATTATGGGAATTTGTGGTGGCTTTCAAATCTTAGGTCAAACTATCTCCGACCCCCACGGAATTGAAGGCGAACCCAACCGATATCCGGGATTAGGTTTATTAAAGCTGAAAACTACGATCGCTCCCCAAAAAATAGCCCGTCAGCGCAGCGCAATTTCTAACTATCCTCAAGCAGGTTTACCCGTTACTGGATACGAAATACACAACGGTCGTACTTTACCACTCTCTTCAAAATATCGTACCGAAATCCCTGATTTTGACTACCTTTTTGACGATCGAGGTTTAGGAGTTGTTAACCACGCACGATCGGTTTGGGGCTGCTATTTACATGGTATTTTTGATAACGGACCTTGGCGACGCGCTTGGTTAAATGTACTACGACATCAACGAGGTTTAACTGCTCTCCCTACTGGCGTTGCTAACTACCGCGAACAACGAGAAGCTACGATCGATGCTCTCGCCGACTTTGTCGCTGCTAACTTAGATTTAACCTCAGTTTTATCCACTGGTTGATAACAGTTATCAGTTACCAGTTACCACCCGAACAGTGACCAGTGACCAGTTATTCGCTAATTGCTTGTTGTCTCCCATCTCTATTGATAAGGTGATAAGGTGAAAACCTCCTCTCCCAGTTCCAATCGCCGCAAAAGCTACAATAAAAAGAAAAAATGACTATCCAAATTCACTTTTTACCAGACGATATCACTGTTTCCGCAGAAGTTGGAGAACCAATGCTTCAAGTAGCACAAAGAGCCGGAATTTTTATCCCTACAGGCTGTCTGATGGGTTCGTGTCATGCTTGTGAAGTCGAGTTAGACGGTAAAACACCGATCTGTGCTTGTATTACTGTTGTCCCCGCCGGAAAAAAGGAACTGACAATTAATCTTTATTCCGATCCGATTTGGTAACAGTTATTAGCTTAACTTAAACAAGAAGCCAAATTAAAAAAGGCGATCGCGCAAGAACTGCTCGACAGTGATATTAAAAGCCTGGGGTTGTACCAAAAATGCCCAATGATTGCCGGGAACTCGAACAATTTGCAATTGTTTGAGATAAGTTCTATAAGGTTTCAATTGCCATTCGGTGCGATTGAGTCCTTCTTCTGGTTGAATGAAGAGAGTAGGAATCTCCACAGCTTCAGTCAGCCCAGCCACATCCATAACATCGGCAAAAATACTATCTCTGGCTGCAACTCCAAACTTACTTCCCCAGCGTCCATCTTCTTTCTGTTCGATACTAGCTTGAAAAACCTCTTCCTGGAGAAGACTCCAACCGCGATCCTGTTTTAAGCAACGGGCATTATTTTCAGCTTCTTCATAACTATCATACGCTTTCATGGTTTGGAGAAAGGGGTTGTTACTGTAACTAAATATCTGGACAAAGCTACCCATCATTAGACTTTTTTGGTAGCTTTTCTCTTGCCATACGCTCTATTACGTCACTGAGGCTATTAGCACCTAACATAGAATTGTTTTCCTGCTAGCCATTGAATAGCAGTATTTGTCAAAGTCACGCGTGAATCTACGTTTTGACTCATTATAGATTTTTTTACCAGCCATGTTGACAACCTCTATCTAACTCATATAGGATACGAGTGTTACACATTTGAGAGGTCGAGTCAAATGCAATTAGTTGACAAACATATAATTAATAAACAGCACAAGTTTTGGAAAGAATGCGATTATCTAGCCTTGCAGTCTAAGCATCTTTACAACTCTGCTAATTATGTTCAGCGCCAATATTTCTTGGAAACTAAGAAATACTACAACTCTATCGACATCTACCATCAAACAAAGAATCTAGAGGCAAGCTCGATATTTACCTACTAAGGTTAGTAAACAAATTGTCAGGAGAGTTTCTGAAGCTTGGAAGGGTTGGTTAGCAGCATTGAAGGATTGGTCTAAACATCCAGATAAGTATCTAGGTAAGCCTAAAATACCTAAATACAAGCACAAAGAACGAGGGAGAAATGTTGTCATTTATCCAGGAGATGCCTTATCAAAACCGGCTTTAGCTAAAGGGATTATTAAGCTTTCTCAGACAGAGATTGAGTTCAAAACTAATGTTAAAAATGTGAACCAAGTCAGGATTGTTCCCAAACTTGACCATTATGTTATTGAAGTTGTTTACACAGTAGATAATGTTGTTAAATCAGACGGCAAATATGTTGCTGGGGTAGACCTTGGTTTAAACAATTTAATGGCTATAACATCTAATCATCCCGGTATTAGACCGCTTTTGATTAATGGTAGACCATTGAAAAGCATTAACCAATTCTTTAACAAAAGAATGGCTAAAGCGCAATCAATCGAAGCTTGGAGACAAATCAAACAGCTAAATAGTAAACGTGATAGAAGGATTGATAACTACCTTCATACCGTAAGTCGTAGAGTTATTGATTGGTGTCAAATCAATAAAATTGGTCAGTTGATTATTGGCAACAATCAAGGCTGGAAACAAAATCTCAATATTGGAAAAAAGAACAATCAAGAATTTGCCAAAATTCCCCACGCGAAACTGATTAGCTTGTTAACTTACAAAGCACAATTAGTCGGTATTGAAGTAGTTTTAACTGAAGAAAGCGATCGCGAGCATTTCAAGTGCTGTAGACGGTGATAAATTGCCTGTATTCAATGCCCCATCAGAAATTAAACCTGTTTTTAGTGGCAAACGTATCAAGCGTGGTCTATACAAAACTGCTACTGGCAGAATAATCAATGCTGACACCAATGGCAGTTTGAATATAGCTCGTAAAGTAATCCCAAACTTTATGGATGGGATAGAGGGATTGCCGTTTATCCCTGTAGTCTTAGAACTTTGGACTAAGACTACAAACATAGATGTCTAGCATTGACTATCTTTGGGTAGCTTTGTCCAGATATTTATGAGCGGTAAAACGCGATACAGCAGAGGAAAAGTTAGTTTGAAAATGGGTGGAATTTTGCCAATAAAAAATGGATCGACTAAAATCAGACTGCGAAACCGTTTCGGATTCTGGGTTGCCCAAATCGCCGCAACTTTAGCACTCCAGGAATGTCCGAGAATGTGAGCATTTTCCCATCCTAAAGCAGCCATGAGATTTTCGAGGTCACCAATGATATCTTGGCTGGTATAACCTGAACTGGGTTTGCTAGTTTCACCATGACCTCGTAAATCAGGCGCAACGATCTGATAATCTTCAACCAGATGAGCGGCTAAACTTTGCCAGACTAAAGCATGATCTGCAAGTCCATGTAAGAGCAGTAAGGGTTCTTTTCCACTGTGCGATTCGAGATAAGATAGTTCTAAGTTTGGCAATCTTTCGGTTTTACGGTTGAGCATCGAGACTAAAGAGAAAAAAATTAACCGATTGGACTGATAATTTTCCTGACGCCTTCCATCCCTAAAAAACCTCAAGCAGGAAATGCTTGAATTCACTCAAAGGCGAGAGGACTGTCGAACATAAGCTTTAAGATATTGCCCTGTAAACGATCGCTCTACCTTAGCAATAGCTTCAGGCGTTCCTTCTGCAATTATTTCTCCACCTTTATTTCCTCCTTCAGGACCGAGATCGATAATCCAATCAGCGCTTTTAATTACGTCTAAATTATGCTCGATCGTCACCACTGTATTCCCAGCATCAACCAGCTTGTTAATAATCTTAATTAGTCTTTGAATATCAGCCATGTGCAGACCTGTTGTTGGTTCGTCCATAATATAAATATTGCCATGATTGTCCAATTCGCTAACAATCTTAATTCGCTGTGCTTCTCCCCCAGAAAGCGTGCTTAAACTTTGCCCCAATTGGAGATAGTCTAATCCGACTTCTACCAAAAGCTTTAGCCGACGTTTAATTGAGCTATCTTCAAAGAAATTGATAGCTTCTCCAACCGTCATTTTTAAGACTTGAGAAATATTTTTGCCTTTATATTTCAGCTTAAGTATTTCTGGCTGATAACGCTCGCCCTCACAGACCGGACAAATCATAGTGACACTTTCTAGAAAGTGCATCTCAACTTCTAACACCCCCAAACCTTTACACCGGGGACAAGCTCCCTTAGAGTTAAAGCTAAATAAACTCGCCTCCTGACCTGTTGCCGAAGCAAACTTGTTTCGGATAATATCAAATACTTTCGTATAAGTAGCTGGATTAGAACGATTAGAACGACCCACTGGTGATTGGTCAATTCTAATAGCTTTGGGATACTTTTGGGCTAATACCTCATCGATCAGTGTACTTTTTCCCGAACCTGCTACTCCAGTTACACAAACAAACACTTTTGTCGGTATCCTAACAGAAACATTTTTTAAATTGTGAAGATTAGCATTATTAATTTCTAAAAATTCACTTGTTTTTCTTCTAGTCGATGTACTCTTAGATTGCTCAACAAGACATTTTCCAGTGATTGTCGAGGCTTTTTTTAATTCCTCAACTGTCCCCTGAAAGACAACTTTACCTCCATTTACACCTGCATAAGGTCCCACATCAATAACATAATCAGCACTTTCAATAACAGTAGGATCGTGTTCGACCACCAGAACAGTATTACCTTGGTCGCGTAGCTTACTAAATATATTGAGTAATTTAGAAACATCTCTGGGGTGCAGTCCAATGCTTGGTTCGTCTAAAATATAGATTAAATCTACCAGATTGCAACCTAATTGTTTCGCCATTTTGACCCGTTGCGATTCACCACCAGACAGCGTTGCTGTTGTTCGATTTAGGGATAAATAGCCAACACCAATATCAATCAAATATTTCAGGCGATCTTGCATAGGTCGAACGATATGATTGACTACTTCTCCAGACAAAGAATCTAAAAATGACTGAAGTTCAGTAAGTTCTATTTTACATAACTGGGCAATATTTTTATCCTTAACTTTGACCGATAAAGCTTTTTGATTGAGTCGCGCGCCCTGACAAGTTTGACAAGGAACTTTTTTCAGAAAAGATAGTTTATTCTTTTTCTTTTTATCTGCGCTATCGGCATCTTTTTTATTCAAATAACGTCTTTTTAAGCTAGTGATAATTCCTTCAAAACTAATTTTATAGAGCCGATTTAATTCGTGTTCTTCAAGATGAGTTTTTTCCGAATATAGCAGTTGATTTAATTGGTCAGGTGTAAACTCCTTTAAGGGTTTTTCCATATCAAAAAGATTAGTTTCCGCAATCAGCCTAGTCAGCAATCCACCAACTTTATAATCTGGATGTCCGATCGCACCTTCGGCTAAAGATTTATTCCAATCGATCAGGGCATTTTCGTCAACCACAATCTCTTTTCCCAGTCCTTGACATTGAGGACACATTCCTTCTGGACTATTGAAAGAAAACAAAGCTGATTCCCCAATTAGAGGTTCTCCAACTCGGGAAAATAATAACCTCAAATAAGTATAAATTTCGGTAATTGTACCGACAGTAGATCGACTTCCACCACTAAGACGTTTCTGATCGATAATAATGGCAACAGAAAGATTTTTTATTTCATCAACATCTGGCTTGCCTATTTTCGGTAGGCGGCTACGAGCATAGGAACTGAAAGTTTCTAGTAATTGGCGTTGGGCTTCGGCATAAATTGTATCAAAAACTAGCGATGATTTTCCCGAACCAGACATTCCTGTAAAAACTACTACCTTATACTTAGGAATTTCTAGACTAACATCCTTGAGATTGTGTTCTCTAGCTCCGATAATTACGATTTTCTCTTCCATCACAAGCTGACCTTCTTTCTCAGGTTTCCTATCTTATATTAGCCCAACCTGAATAGGATATAAGCTATTGTTCGTTTAAACTCATAATTCTAGACGATGTTTAAATAAAAATCACCAACCTAATGATAGATTGTTTGAGCATTAATCCTCTCATTGATTCATGCTCCCTTCCCTCAAGCTTGTTTCGGTCAAAGAATCATAACAAATGTACTATTAACCACTGATTTACCAGTTACTTAATTTTAATCGATCCGTAATTAGACATTGTGCTAGAATTCTATGTCGGCTTGCAATTTTTGGGGAATAATTCAGGTATTAAGCATTGTTAAAATTTTGCATTTAAACTGTTTTCGAGTTAAAATCGATTGCATAGTATCAAAGACCAGTTTTAGCTCTCTATTAGTAGTACGCAAGTTGACTTTGTTACTGCAATCTATAAAATGCTCAAACTGTCTTTGATTACTACATTCGAGGAAATTTTTTCAAGCCCTAATTTCCCAATCAAAAATAGAGGAATGGGTCAGAAAAAAAATATTCTCTAGTCAGTTTGTTCTCTTTCCGCAGTCTTTTAGTTTATTGAGGTCAGAAATATGGCGTTAACCGAATTACAACAAAAAAAGCTCAAAAAAATGTTTGATGCTTATGACTACGATTCCAGCAAAGCTTTGACAAAATCAGACTTTGATGCAGTTATAGATCATTTATCCAAGCAACTTGGTTATTCCAAGGGAAGCCAAGATTATCAAAAAGTCGAATCTCAATTTTCAGGTTTTTGGAGCAGTTTGCACAAAGAAGCTGATTTAAATGAAGATGCGAATGTAACCCTAGAAGAATGGCTTGCTTATTTTGATAAGCAGTTGAATGATGCAAATTTCAAATCAACAGGACTTTCTTCAGGTGTTGACGTAATTTTTAGCTCCCTGGATAAAGATGGTAGCGGCTCAATTTCCGTGGAAGAGTATACAGCTATGCTAACAGCTTGGAAAGTTAGTGAGTCTGAAGCAAATGCGATTTTTTCTAAATTAGACATTAATGGGGACGGCTCTTTAAGTAAAGAAGAGATGAAAGAACTTTACAATCAGTTCTATTACAGTGATGACCCCGAAGCTCCTGGAAATTACGTGCATGGGCTAGTTTAAGAGTCCGCGAAAATAGTCTTGTCGTTTAGTTTTTTTGCTTATTTTGGTAGGAAAAGTTATGCCATTTTGGGGTAGTTGTCATTCCATCCAATCCCCAAAAAGATTGGCTGTTTTTTTGATCAAGAAAAAATTGCATAATTGATACTTTTCCTACCATTTTATTTGATGTTAGTTAAATAAAAATATTCAGCAAAATATGAGTCAGAAAGATCGTATCGATTTAATAAATATTTATGAGAAACCGATCGAAAAAGAGTGGTGGATGGAAGATGGTGGCTTCTTTGGTCGTCGTTATATAGAGGGCGATAACTCTTTAGATGGCTATCTTTCAATACCACAAAATCTTAACGAGAGGTCTCAGTGTGAAATTGAAGGTGTAATTAGGCTTCTCGATCTCCAACCAAAGCAAAGTATTCTTGACATCCCCTGTGGTTATGGAAGGCATTCCCTAGGGCTTGCTCGTCAGGGTTTAAGAGTCGTAGGCGTCGATATTAATACTCAGGAACTGGAAATTGCTGAAAAACATTCCCAAGGACTGACGAATGTCCAATTCATCAAGCAGGATATGCGCTTGTTGAACTACGATCAAGAGTTTGATGCTGTCGTCAATCTTTTTTTCTCGTTTGGCTTTTTCCAATCTGAAGAGGAAAACTTTCAAGTTCTGAGGAATTTTTATCAAGCCTTAAAACCAGGTGGGAAATTTTTAATGCACACCGATGTGAATATCCCTCGTGTTTTAAGCGGTCAATATAAACTTGCAGAAATCCGCTCTCTTCAAAACGGAAAAAAACTGGAAATAATTGAAAGCTATGACCGAGTTAGTAAACGAATTAACGGTCAATGGATATTTATAAATGAGGATGGGACAAAAGAAGAAACAAGTCCTTATTCGGTAAGAGTCTATTCATTTGCGGAATTTTCCGATCTCTGTCAGCAAGCAGGCTTTCAAGTAATTAGTGGATATGGAGATTGGATGGGTTCGCCATTAAGCGATCGCTCAGAAGATATGATTGTTATCGCGGAAAAGTAAGTATTTTTTCTTAATCCTCAAAAAAAAAGCCCAAAATTCTTGGTTTTATTGAAGTCCTGAAATCGAATGCACTATAAAGCTCCTGTAATTAAAGCCGAAACTCTTGTCAATCTTCTTCGTCGTCGGGCTATTGAACAACCTCAACAACTAGCCTATACATTCTTAACCGATCGCTTGAGTGAAGAAGCAAACATAAGTTACGGAGAACTCGATCGATATGCTCGTGCGATTGGAGCTAAACTGCAATCTCTCGACCTGAGAGGAAATCGTGCATTGCTTTTATACTATCCAGGAATAGATTATATAGCGGGATTGTGGGGATGCCTGTATGCAGGTGTAGTAGCAGTAACGGTATATCCACCAAAATTTTCTCGCTCCAATCGTAAGCGATCGCGACTTGAAACCATTCAAACGATTGCTCTCGATGCTCAACCAGCGATCGGCTTAACTACCTCAACCCTTTTAGGACGTGCCGAAGAATTCATCGCCCAGTCATCTTGCTTAGAAGCTTTCCCTTGGATATGTAGTGACGAGCTGCCAAGGGAAGCAGCATCTAATTGGCAGATGCCTTCCCTAGACACCAACAGTTTAGCATTCCTTCAATATACATCCGGCTCAACGACCACACCAAAAGGGGTAAT
Source organism: Oscillatoria salina IIICB1 (assembly GCF_020144665.1). Lineage (NCBI taxonomy): Bacteria > Bacillati > Cyanobacteriota > Cyanophyceae > Oscillatoriales > Oscillatoriaceae > Oscillatoria > Oscillatoria salina. The sequence continues at coordinate 33,783 of NZ_JAAHBQ010000014.1, forward strand.
GCTCTCTCATGGCAATCTCTTGCATAATTTGTCCTTAATTCGCCACAACTTTAGGCTAACTCCAGCAAGTCGAGGCGTGATTTGGTTGCCCCCATATCACGATATGGGATTGATTGGCGGCATTCTCGAACCAATTTTCGTCGGTTTTCCAGTCACGCTGATGTCGCCGATGACTTTTTTACAGCGTCCTTTAAATTGGTTGCAGACCATCTCCCAAAAGAGTGCTACTTGTAGTGGCGGTCCAAATTTCGCTTATGAGCTTTGCTTGCAAAAGATTACTCATCAGGAGAAAAAAAACCTTGATTTGAGTTGTTGGGATGTCGCTTTTTGCGGTGCCGAACCAATTCGCCCGCAAACGGTAGAAAGATTTATCGCGGCATTTGCCGCTTGTGGTTTTCGTCAGGAAGCTTTTTATCCTTGTTATGGGCTAGCTGAAGCAACCTTGTTGGCTTCAGGGGCGCAGAAAGCTCAGTATCCGACGATTAAATCTTTTCAAAAAAAGGAACTCGAACGCGATCGCGTTATTGAAGTCGGAACTCACGACGAAGAGAGTAAAAAGGTAGTTGGGTGCGGTCAAGCGGTACCCAGTCAGAAAATAGCGATTGTCAACCCACAAACTTTGCAGGTTTGTGAGTCTAACCAAGTTGGTGAAATTTGGCTATCAGGAGCTAGCGTAGCGCAAGGCTATTGGAATCAGGAAGAGAATACCCAACAGACTTTCTTTTCCTCTTTACCAGACAGCACTCACGAAGCTTATTTACGCACTGGAGACCTGGGATTTTTACATCAAGGAGAACTGTTTGTCACCGGTCGATTAAAAGACTCGATCGCGATCGCCGGACGCAACTATTATCCCCAGGATCTTGAACTAACCGTCGAGCAAAGCCATTCGGCTTTGAAGATGGGAGGATGTGCAGTTTTCTCTGTAGAAGTAGATCGCGCCGACTCAGAAAAAATTGTTATTGTTCAAGAAGTCAAGCGCTCTGTCGGTCACGATCGTTGGGAGGAAATAAAGAGTGCGATTCGCCAGTCAATTGCCGATCGCCATAGCTTACAAGTTTATGCTGTAGTCTTGATTAAGTTCGGGAGTCTTCCCAAAACTGCTAGTGGCAAAATTCAACGTCATACTTGCAAAGCCAAATTTTTAACCAATCATTTGCAGGTTATTGCCACCAGCATTCATAACACTGAGAGTATATTAGTTCCGGAAAACTCATTATCGCGCCAAGAACTTGGGAAAGTACCAGTCAAGCGCAGAGAGGATGTATTAATTGAATATCTTCAAGAGCAAATAGGAGGTATGGTAGGGGTTTCACCTCTTAGTTTAGACCCACTACAACCATTAGGTGGGTTAAGCCTAGATTCATTAATCTTGGTAGAAATCAAGCATCGTATTGAAGCTCAATTGGAAGTGAATCTTTCCCTGGCAACTCTTTTTGAGTCCAACATCACTCAATTAGCAGACGAGATTCAGCAAAAGATTGTTAAACAAGAAGCGATCGCGCCCAAATATTTTCCTAAAATTCAGAAATCCGATGAGAAATATGCCCTGGCTTACGGACAAAAGGCACTCTGTTTTTTGGATTCATTAACTTCATCCGCCGAACCTTCGCCCTACAACATTGCTCGTGCTGTCCGCATTCGAGGTGAATTGAATATTAGCGACTTGCAACAGGCTTGGCAAAAATTAATCGAGCGCCATTCTGCACTACGCACAACCTTTCCTTCAGAGCCAGAGGGACAAGTCCAGCGAATCCATGCACAGATAAATCTCGACTTTGATGACGAGAAATTATCAACAGATGATTTTCGCACTCTTGACCAACGTTTACAGCAAGAAGCTAATCGTCCGTTCAATTTAGCACAGGGACCGCTTTGGCGGGTTAGAGTATTCTCGCGATCGCCCCAGGAACATATCCTGCTACTAGTTTTGCATCACGCGATCGCTGATTTTTGGTCCTTAGCAGTGCTGGTAGAAGAGCTGAATATTTTCTATACTGCTATCCGAGAAGGTACACCTGCCTTTTTGCCGAGTTGTGGGCAATATTTTAATTACACGCAATGGCAGAACGAACTGTTAGCCACCGAGCGCGGCGATCGCCAGTGGGCTTACTGGCAAAAACAGATGTCCGGAACGCTGCCTATTCTCAATCTTCCCACCGACAGACCCCGACCGCCCGTTCAGACATATCAAGGCTCCACAGAGAAATTTACCCTGAATTCCGAGTTGAGTTGCCGCCTCAAACAATTAGCTCAAGATAATCAAGTTACGCTTTCTACACTGCTGCTCGCAGCTTTCCAAGTGCTATTATCTCGACTGAGCGAACAAGAAGATATTATTATCGGTTCTCCTGTAGCTGGAAGAAGCCAGCATCAGCTTGCCAACATTGTCGGATACTTAGTTAATACAGTACCCCTGAGAGCAGATTTATCAGGGAATCCATCTTTTTTAACACTTCTGAAGCGAACCCAATCAACAGTAGTTTCCGCTCTCGAACATCAAGATTATCCTTTCTCATTACTCGTAGAACGCTTACAACCAAATCGCAGTGCCGAGCGATCGCCAATTTTTCAGGTAATGTTCGTGTGGCAAAAGGCACATCGATTAGACCACGAGGGTTTGACAGCTTTGGCTCTGGGTCATCCGGGAAAACCGATCGATCTAGGCAAATTGGTGGTTGAGGCGGTCGATTTCGAGCCAAAAACCAGTCAACTCGACATGACACTTTTCCTCGGAGAAATCGAGCAACAGCTAGTAGGGACTTGGGAATACAATACAGACTTATTTGAGGCTGCCACCATTCGCCGGACGATCGCTGGTTTTCAAACATTACTCGAAAGTATTGCCGAGCAGCCAGCGCAGCCGATCGCCAACTTACCATTATTAACCAACTCAGATCGCCAAAAACTGCTAGAGGAATGGAATCAAACAGGAAAAGATTATCCCCAAGATATCTGCCTGCATCAACTGTTTGAAGCACAAGTTGAGCAAACCCCCGAAGCGATCGCCCTCGTCTTTGGCGAGCGAAATTTAACCTCTAGCGAGCTAAACCATCGGGCGAACCAATTAGCTCATTACCTGCGATCGCGAGGAGTAAAACCCGATACCTTAGTTGGCGTATATCTAGAGCGCTCCATAGATCTAGTCGTCGCACTCCTCGGCATTCTCAAAGCAGGGGGAGCCTATTTACCATTAAATACCAGAGAACCCGCCCAAAGGTTAGCTTATATGTTGGCAGATGCGAGAGTAAACCTCCTGCTAACTCAAAAAACACTCCGCGAACAAATTCCTGAAACCCAAGCCCAGATTATTTGCTTAGATACAGATTCGAGCGCGATCGCCTCAGAAAGCGAAGCCAACCCTCTCAATATTACATTGCCCGATTGTTTAGCCTATGTGATTTACACTTCCGGGTCTACGGGCAAACCCAAAGCCGCGATGAATACTCATCAAGGAATTAGCAACCGCTTATTCTGGATGCAGCAAACCTACCCCATCGATTGTACAGATCGGATTCTCCAAAAAACCCCAATTAGCTTTGATGTCTCCGTCTGGGAAATTTTTTGGCCGCTAATGACCGGAGCGCGCCTAATTCTAGCCAAACCAGGCGGTCATCAAGACAGCACCTATTTAAGCAACTTAATTGCCCAACAGCAAATCACCACCATCCATTTTGTGCCCTCCATGCTGCGAGTTTTTCTCGAACAAGAAAATCTCGAAAACAACTCTCAGAGCTTAAAGCGAGTAATTTGTAGCGGAGAAGCCCTAACCCAGAAACTCACCACACGCTTCTTTGAGCGTCTCAACTGCTCCTTAGAAAATCTTTACGGACCCACAGAAGCCGCAATAGACGTTACCTTCTGGCACTGTCAACCCCAGAACCAATCAAACATAATCCCCATCGGACGAGCGATCGCCAACACCCAGATTTACATCCTCGATCGGCATTTACAACCCGTTCCCATCGGTGTTTTTGGCGAAATCCACCTTGGCGGTATAGGACTAGCGCGAGGATACCTCAATCATCCCGAATTAACCGCCACCAAATTTATTCCCAACCCCTTCAAAACCAATTCTCGCCTTTATCAAACCGGAGACTTAGGACGCTTCCTACCCGACGGTGCGATCGAGTTTGGAGGGCGCATCGATCGCCAAGTCAAAATACGCGGTTTCCGAATAGAATTAGTCGAAATTGAAGCTGCACTCAGCCAACACCCTACAGTAAAAGAAGCCGTCGTCTTAGGACGAGAAGATTTACCCGACGAGCGGCGGCTCGTCGCTTATCTCGTGCTTCGCAACCAACAAACTCCCACAATCAGCGAACTACGTCAGTTTTTGCAAAGCAAATTGCCCAATTATATGCTCCCTGTCGCCTTTGTCTTCCGAGAAGCTTTGCCTTTACTGTCCAATGGGAAAATTAACTACCGCGCACTCTCCATCCCAGACAAGCTTCATCCGGAACGAGAACCAGGCTTTGTCCCCCCCCAAAATCCCGAAGCCGAATCCTTAGCTAATATTTGGGCAGAAGTATTAGGGCTGGAAGAAATTGGCATTCATGACAACTTTTTTGAACTCGGAGGGGACTCGATTCGCAGCATCCAAGTCTGTACCCTAGCGCAAAAAATCGGTCTGAAACTTTCTGTCGAACAACTTTTTCAACATCAAACCATTCACGAATTAGCAGGACAAATCGGTGTCATCGAGTCGAAGACAGTATCTGTTCCTCAAACAGCAAACTTTAGCCTGATTTCCGAGCAAGATCGTTTAAAACTGCCAGAAAATATCGAAGATGCCTATCCCCTGACTCTCCTACAAGCAGGCACGATCTTCCACAGCGAATATAATCCAGAAAGCCCCGTATACCACGATATCTTTACCTATCATCTGAAAATTCCTTTTCAGCGCAACTTCTTCAGTAGTGCGATCGCGCAACTACTCGCTCGTCACGAAGTGCTGCGAACTTCATTCGAGGTAACAGGTTTTCAAGAACCCTTACAACTAGTGCATCAAACAGTCAAAGTTCCCTTATCGATAGAAGATTTGCGCCATCTCTCATCCGAACAACAAGAAGAAATCTTAGCCTCTTGGATAGAAGCAGAAAAAAAACATCGGTTCAACTGGAACTGTCCCCCACTCTTGCGCTTCCAGGTTCACCACCGCACTGATGAGACATTTCAACTCACATTAAGCTTTCACCACGCCATTCTAGATGGATGGAGTATCGCTTCCCTACTCACAGAATTATTTCAGCACTACTTTTCCTTATTGAACCAGGAAAGTTATGCGATTCCATCCTTACCTGCAACCAAATTTCGGGACTTCGTCAGCTACGAACAACAAATTCTGCAAAGTACAGAACACCGTCAATACTGGCTTGAGAAACTGAGCGAACCAACGATTACCAGGCTCCCCCGTCTTGCCAAACCATCCCCAGAAGTTGAATTACCGCAGCATCAAATCCAAGAAGTTTCACTCTCACCTGAAGTATCCGAGGGCTTAAAACGCCTAGCGCGAAAGGCAGGCGTTCCTCTCAAAAGCGTTCTCTTAGCAGCACACTTACGAGTATTAAGTTTCCTCAGCGATCGCGCAGATATTATCGCTGGCTTAGTTACTCATAGCCGACCCGAACAAATTGATGCCGAAAGAGTATTAGGGCTATTTCTCAATACCTTACCATTTCGCTTACAGTTACTTGGAGGCACTTGGATAGATTTAGTCAGAGAAACCTTTAAAGTTGAGCGAGAATTACTCAAGTTCCGACAATATCCTTTAGCTGAGATCCAGAGACTCTCAGGTGGACTTCCTCTGTTCGAGACCTTATTCAACTTTAACCACTTTCACATTTATCGAGAAGTATTTAGTAGCGAAGGGAAAGAATTTTGGGGAGGTAAGTTTTTTGAAGAAACGAACTTTACCTTCGTCGCCAACTTTGGACAAGATCCCTTCTCATCCCAAATACAACTGTCTCTTAACTATGATGCGAATCAGTTAACGCAAGCGCAGGTAAACCAGTTTGGCGCTTACTATGCCAAAACTTTAGCAATAATGGCAACCAGACCCTTAGAGCGTTATGAAGATCGTTGTTTGCTCTCCGCATCAGAAGAAAAACAATTACTGAGAGAGTGGAATAATACCCAGGTTAACTTCTCCCCCGAACAAGACGTTCAGCAATTAATTGAGTTACAAGTCGAGAAAACACCCGATGCTATTGCAGCTACCTTTGAAAGCCAACAACTGACTTACCAACAGTTGAATCAACAGTCAAACCAGTTAGCGCATTATTTGCGATCGCTAGGAGTTAAAGCAGAAACTCCCGTTGGCATTTGCGTCGAGAGATCCCTCGATTTGCTCGTCGGAGTACTCGCCATCCTCAAAGCTGGAGGAGTCTACGTACCGTTCGCTCCGGCTCACCCATCCCCACGTATTGCCTTCATGCTTGAAGAAGTCAAGCCCTTGGTACTACTAACTCAGCAGCACCACAAAGGTTTAGCAGCAAACTCCCAAACAACTGTCTATTTAGACTTAGATAAATCCGAAATCGCCGCACAACCCGACACCAACCTGACACGGGTTTCTACCCCCGACAATCTCGCTTATATCCTCTACACTTCCGGTTCCACAGGCGTACCGAAAGGGGTAATGGTAACGCGCAGATCGCTGGTAAATTTCTTACATTCCCTGTCTAGAGAATCTGGTATGACCGCAGATGAGGTGCTTCTGGCAGTCACAACACTTTCGTTCGATATTGCAGCTCTGGAATTATATTTACCCCTGATTCTCGGCGGCTCTGTAGCGATCGCCTCACAAGAGCAAATCAGCAACGGACAGCTTTTAAAACAGAAACTCAGTGAAGTAGGCGCAACCGCAATGCAAGCAACTCCAGTTACCTGGCGCTTGCTAATTGAAGCAGGTTGGCAAGGACAAGCCGGGTTCAAGGTATTTTGTGGCGGAGAAGCCTTAGACGAGAAACTAGCACAGCGTTTAATGGCTAATGGCGCATCAGTCTGGAATCTCTACGGACCAACTGAAACCACAATTTGGTCTTGTTTGCAACAACTAAAACCCACAGACTCAGTAACGATCGGACATCCGATTTGCAACACCAGAGTGTACGTTCTCGATCGCCACTTACAACCCGTTCCAGTAGGGGTTCCTGGGGAACTTTATCTAGGTGGAGCAGGTGTAGCTCGCGGTTATCTCGATCGTCCTACCCTCACGGCAGAACGGTTTATCCCCGATCCCTTTAGTTCTTCCCCAGGTACGCGCTTGTATCGCACTGGTGATTTAGTACGTTACTGTCCCGACGGCAGACTTGAATTTCTAAATCGGCTGGATCGCCAGATTAAGCTTCGTGGATTTCGCATCGAACCCGGAGAGATTGAGGCAACTCTAGAAAAACATCCCCAAGTACGCAAGGCTGTAGTTTTAGCCGCTCGCGCTGAAGAAAAACTGGTAGCTTATCTCGTGCTAGATTTGGCTGCCGAAGAGAACTTTGTGCCTCAGACATCCTCCCAGGAAAAGGATTCACAAACGAAGACTTTACTCAACGAACTGCGGACTGACCTCCGTCAGCAGTTACCCCACTACATGATTCCCTCCACCCTAGTCTCGATCGCGACTTTACCCCTAACCCCTAACGGCAAAATCGATCGGCAAGCACTTGCCGCGATCGATACCCCACAACCGACAAGCGATCGAACTTATGTAGCACCACGTACCCCAACAGAAGAACAAATCGCTCGTATTTGCGCCGATTTACTGAAGTGTGAAGCCCTAGGCGTGTATGACAACTTCTTCGATTTTGGCGGTCACTCCTTGTTAGTGGCACGCCTAATTGCTGAAGTTAGCGATCTTTTCCAAGTTCATTTACCAATGCGTGAAATTTTCCTTGATGCAACCGTGGCTAACTTGGCAGCAGTAGTTGAAAAATCGCGGGAAACGGCTGAGTTAACCAAAAAAAATGATGAGGAGCGTTTGCAAACATCCCTAGCAAATATTTCCGAGGAACAGTTAGACTTTCTACTCAGCGAAGCACTACTTTTACAAGAATTAGAAAAAGGAAAAGAATAAAAATGAGTTTAAAAGACCTCTCCGAGTTGTCTGTAGAAGAGAAACGGAAATTTCTCACACAGTTTTTACAAAAAGCACAAAGCACAGGTACTTCTAATCTGTCCTTTGAGCAACTGCGACTTTGGGCGATCGCTCAGTTAGATCCCACTGTACCAGCTCATAGCTTTGCCGCCTTAAAACTATATGGCTCGTTGCAGATAGAAATCCTTCAGCGCAGTCTTTCTCAAGTAATACAGCGTCACGAGTTACTGCGAACCACTTTAATCGAGTTGGAAGGTCAACCGCTAAAAGTCGTCACTCCAACTCAATCGCTTCAGTTATCCGTCATAGACTTGAGCGAGATTTCTCAAGAGGAGCAAGCTAGCAAAATTCAGGAAATTGCCCAAGCAGATGTACAACAACCTTTTGCTCTGAATCAAAAACCTTTGTTTCGGGTCACTGTGGTGCGACTTAGGGCAGCAGAATCGTTACTATTGGTGACAATGCACCAGATTGTGGCAGATTCCAGTTCGGTCGAGATTTTTGTGCGCGAGCTAATCGCTTTATACGACGCTTTTGTGAATAACTTGTCACTTCCCTTACCGAAAGTGAAATCCCCATTCGGCGATTTCGTAACTTGGGAAAAAAAGTGGTTACAAACACAACCAGCAAAGGAACAGCTTGATTATTGGCGCACCCAGCTTGCGGGGCTGAGTGGCTTGAAACTAGCTATTGCTCGCTCTCAACCTACAGGGAAGACTTATCGTAGTGAAGTTCGTTGTTGCAAGTTACCCAGCGATTTAGTCAACCAACTTGAAGCGCTAGGGAAGCAAGAGGATGTAACTTTGTTCGTGACTTTGTTAACGGCATTTCAAGTCTTATTAGCACGTTATTGCCAACAAGAAGATATTGCTTTAGGGACTTTAGTTTCTCATCGGGTGCGTTCCCAATGGCAAGATGCGATCGGACCTTTGACAAATACATTAGTTTTGCGCACGGATTTATCGGGTAATCCTTCTTTAAAAACACTCTGGCAACGAGTACGTCAAGTTTGTGTAGAAGCTTACGCTCATCAAGATTTTCCCTTTGCGAAACTGGTTGAAATTCTCCAGTTACAACAACGTCTGAACGAGTTTGCGCTCATCATGTTCCAGTTTCAAGAGCGCTCTGTGGATGATTTGGGAGAGTTGTCGTCTTTGAGTGTAACGCCCCTGGATCTACCAATCAAGACCACACTTTTTGACCTAACGCTTTCAGCTATAACCACAGAGGAAGGAATAGATTTGCAAGTCGAGTTCAACACAGATCGATTTGAGTCAGCCTCGATCGAGCGAATGTTGGGACATCTGCAAGTGCTTTTAGAAGCTATGGTTGCCGACTCTAGCCGATGTTGGTCAGAAATTCCCATGATTACAGAGCCAGAGCGTCATCAGTTGCTAGTGGAGTGGAATCAAACCAGTTATGCTTATCCCCAGGTTTTAATTCAGGAACTAATTGAAGCTCAAGTTAAGAGATCGCCCCAGACGGTGGCTGTAGTTTGTGACAATCGACAATTAACCTATTCTCAACTGAACGAACAAGCAAACCAACTAGCACGTTATCTGCGCTCGTTAGGTGTGAGTCAGGAAACTAGAGTGGGAATTTGCCTAGAGCGATCGCCAGATCTGGTAGTGGGATTACTCGCCATTTTCAAAGCAGGTGGTGTTTATGTTCCCCTCGATCGAGACTATCCTCGCCAACGGATTCAATATATGTTGGCAGATAGCCAAGTCCAAATTCTGGTGACGCAACAATCATTTTTAGATATTTTACCGGAGTCAAGTCCCCCTACCGTTTGCCTGGATCGGGATGCGGGCGCGATCGCCCCATTTCCCGCCACCGATTTACTCCCCAACACAACTCCCGATTCTCTGGCTTATATTATTTACACGTCCGGCTCTACCGGAAACCCCAAAGGCGTAACGATCGCCCATCGCAGTGTCGTCAGCGATCTCGGTTGGCGACAGCGCCAATTCCCCCTCACAGAGCGCGATCGCGTCTTACAAAACTTTTCCTATTGCTTCGATCCCTCCATCCCAGCTACATTCTGGCCGCTAACTGTGGGAGCGCAAGTTGTCATTGTTCCTTCCAGCGAACTCTATGACAGTATAATTTTGATGAAGCGGATGGTAGAACACCAGATCTCAGTTTACGCGGCGGCTCCCTCTCTCCAAACAGTGTTATGGGAAGAACCCAATCTTGTCCCCACCAGCCTGCGTTATATCCTCTGCGGCGGCGAACGTTTAAGCGGAGAACTGCAACAGCGCTTCTTCAAATACTTATCCGCAGAAGTCTATAACATTTACGGTCCGACAGAAACCACCGTTGAAGCCACCTTCTGGCGTTGTCCGCGTGTGGACAACCCCCAAGTTGCTCCCATTGGTCGTCCGATTGCCAATCTTCAAATCTACTTACTAGACCACCATTATCAACCTGTTCCCATTGGTGTACCCGGTGAGATTTATATTGGCGGTGTGGGTTTGGCGCGGGGATACCATAACCGCCCCGACTTAACGGCAGAAAGATTTGTTCCTCACCCCTTTAGCTCAGAACCAGGGGCGCGTCTTTACCGCACAGGCGATCTCGGAAAATACCGCGAGGACGGCAGTGTTGAGTTTCTCGGACGTATTGACGATCAAGTAAAAATTCGCGGTTTTCGCATTGAAATCGGCGAAATTGAGGCAGCGATCGATTTACATCCGGCGGTACGCGAAGCAGCCGCGATCGTTGACAAAGATCGCTTTGGTGAACTGAGATTGCTGGGTTATGTTGTTCTCAAAAATACTGCAACTCTCTCGCCAGAAGCACTCCGCTCTTTTTTAAAAGAAAGTCTACCGGACTATACGATCCCCAAATTATGGGTATTCCTTGATGAACTACCACGAACCCCCAATGGCAAAATTAATCGCCAAGCCCTCCCCTCTCCTGAAGTTCGCCAGTTTGAGGACGCGAAAGTAATTACTTCCCCACGAACACCTCTCGAAATTGAGATTGCTCAAGCTTTTGCTACTGTGTTGGGTGTTGAACGTGTGGGGGTGAATGAAAACTTATTTGAGCTTGGTGGTACTTCCTTGATCGTGGCGCGACTGACTTCACGTTTGTCTAACAAATATAATGTTTCCATTCCCCTAGATTATTTTTTCAAAGTCCCTACTGTAGAAGGTGTAGCTCGTGTAATTGAAATGTATCAGCAAGGGGGACTAGAAGGAGCGATCGCTGATAGTACCGCCGCACAACTTGAATCAGAAGCTGTCCTCGATCCGGAGATTACCCCAGCAGGGCTGTCTGTTGCCAACTATTGCGACCCCAATTCGGTTTTGGTAACAGGGGCTACTGGATATCTGGGAGCATTTATAGTTCAACAATTACTCAAAAAAACGAAAGCAGATGTTTATTGCTTGGTACGAGCAGCCAATCCTGAAGAAGGCAAAAGACGACTGGAAAAAACACTACGGTTGTACTTAATTTGGGAAGATTCTTTTCAGACTAGAATTCATCCGGTTATTGGTGACTTAGAGAAACCTTTACTTGGTCTTTCTGCTCAGCAGTTTTTAGATTTAGCGGCGGCTGTTGATACGATTTATCACAGTGGGGCATTAGTAAACTTTATTTATCCTTATTCCCGCTTAAAAGCACCCAACGTTCAAGGAACACAAGAGATTCTGCGCTTAGCCTGTCAGGTCAAACTCAAATCCGTTCACTTTGTCTCGACCCTTGATGTGCTGCTCTCTACCCATGCACCTCGTCCTTTCCTCGAAAATGACCGCGCGCTCCACAATCCCGTTCAAGTCCCTTATGGCTATCCCAGAAGTAAATGGGTCGCTGAAAAAATTGTCACCCTCGCTCGCGATCGCGGCATTCCTGTTTGCATTTATCGAGCGGGACTGATGATGAGTCACAGTGAAACTGGAGCAACCCAAACTAACGACTATTTGTTAGTAGCTTTAAGAGGTTTTATTCCTCTAGGGATCTTACCGGATTATCGGCGGATTATCGATCCAATTCCCGTTGATTATGCGGCTCAAGCTATTGTGCATCTTTCTCGGCAAGAAAGCTCGCTCGGAAAACATTTCCATCTTTGGAATCCTTATCCAGTTCCTTTGAGTAAGTTATATGAGTGGATTGATTCTTTTGGTTATCGACTCAAAATGGTTTCTTTTGAGGAAGCTCGCCAACAAGCGATTAAAGTTGAATCATCCCATCCTTTGTATTCTCTTGTTCCTCTGATTCGCGATGAAGATGAAGAACCTCCCGTCGCCCTCGATCCACAATTTATTGATACCCATCATCCAGAACTAGAATGTCAAAATACGTTAAAGGGGCTTGAAGGAAGTGGTATTGAATGTCCGCCGATGAATGAAAAGTTGATGCACCTTTGTCTTGCTTATTTGGTTGAAATCGGTTTTCTGGAAGCACCGACAAGCAAATGATGCGCTTCGCTCTCTAAGGCTAAAAATAGACGATCGGAAATGTGATGGAACAATACTCAAAGTTATATTTAACAAGACCCGAAAAATTACCTCGTCATCGTGGGGAAATTAGCCAAAACTGTTCTCTGGAAGTACAATCGGCGATCGCCGATTGTACTTATAAGCTACGCTCGTCTAACGATGCTGACGCACTCAGACACATCCGCGAAACGTTCAATTGGATATTGCTTAATTTCCCATCTGTTGTCGCTCGCCATCAAACCGTGACAAAATCGGTCGAACGTAATGAAAAAGATTACTATGTGGAAATCGTCGATAACTATATGGGTGTGGTGCGAGTTGATGGCGATCCTTTTTTTGTCCTACTTCAGAGCATCCTTCAAGCTTACTCGGAGCTACTCGAAGAAGCTCTGAGCGTTGGCACCTCTATTAAAGCCCCCAAGTGGCGCAACCTTCGCCATGCTTTTGAGTCTATCCTGAGTTACCTCGCCCAAGAATCGATCGCTCCCTCTGCCGATCCTTGCCTAACTATTTCTCGGCGCTCGAATCCAGCCGATAACAACTATAATCCATTACGTCGTTGGGTTATCGGCCACCATGTCTTTTATGTCCTGATCCAAAGTTTAATCGTTGCTCTCAATTGCTTCCACGCGGAGATGAGAGCGGAAAACTTTCAGGAAGCAGAAGTGGCGATCGCGATCGCTACTTCTTTGATGTGGGGAGCTGAATCAGCATTGCGTTTTACTGGTGATTTTTCATCGAGTCAATTCCAAGATGTAGTCCGTCCCTCGATGATGCCCCCTAATGCACCATCGGGGCTGAGCGGTCAGTTTTCAATGGATCATTTATATTTAGTCAAGTTGCTGTCAAAATTAAAGCCTATGCTCGCGAATTTAAATCACTCTTTAATGACTCAACATCAGCAGTTTACTAAAGCTTTTGAAGCTACCTATGAAGCACATAAATTTGTTTGCGGTAAATTTGTAGGAATTAACTCGCAAAGTTTGCGGATGAATTCAAGTTCCAAAAAATCAGCCGTAGATGTTTTAAATGATTTAAAATTTTTGCGCCTAAAAAATCTCAAAAATTGAGATAATCATAGTTTAAAAATTACTTTTAATGGAGAGCTTAAATGTTCAAAAATTGGTTGCTCGACCAAGAGATATATAACTATGTACTCGCAGTATCGCTCCACGAAAATGAAATTTTACGCCAACTGAGAGAGGAAACAGAACAACTGCAAGAATCAGCTATGCTGATTCCCCCAGAAGAAGGTCAATTTATTGCCTTTTTAATACAGCTTATTGGTGCGAAAAAAACCCTGGAAATAGGGGTTTTTACAGGTTACAGCACGCTCTGGACTGCCTTAGCCCTACCTCCAGACGGGCGCGCGATCGCCTGCGATCGCAACGCACAATGGACGGCGATCGCTCAACGTTACTGGAAACAAGCAGGTGTAAACCACAAAATTGATTTGCGCTTAGGAGAAGCTTTACAGACACTGGACAACTTACTTGAAAACTCTCAGGCAGAAACTTTTGATTTTATTTTTATCGATGCCGACAAAGAAAACGATCTAGAATATTTTGAAAAAGCCTTGCAGTTGGCACGCCCAGGTGGATTAATTGCCATCGATAATGCACTTTGGTCTGGACTTGTCGTCGATTCCACAGTTCAAGATCCTGAAACAAGAGCAATTCGTACGCTCAACCAGAAACTATACAGCGACGAGCGCATTCAACTGAGTCTTTTACCCATCGCTGATGGATTAACCTTGGCACGCAAGAAGGAATGAGACTCTCCAGTTAACCCTAACGGAAAAGAGAACATTGAAAAATTTGGCAACTCAAAGGGAAAATATGCAAGCTCAGATAGGGTTTCGATCGCCAACCCCCCAATCAATGTACAGCGAAGTCGCACAGCGCTACGATCTTCTACACTCGATCTTGACTTTTGGGTTAGCTCGACAATGGCACCACAAGGCAGCTAGACAACTGGAACTTCCGCCAAAAGGACGCATTCTTGACCTTGCCACAGGTACGGCAAGCTTAGCATTAGCGATCGCTACAGTTGCACCCCAAGATTCGGTCATTATCGGCGGTGACATTAACGAGCAAATGCTCGCAGTTGCTCGCAAACGTCTGCAAAAGTCTCGTTCCCAAACTGCGATTGAACTGAAAAATTTCTCCGCAGAAGCTTTGCCTTTTCATGATTGTCTCTTTGATGCAGTGACCATGGCTTTTGCCCTTGACGACCTCAAAAATAGTCAAGTTTGCCTACAAGAAATTTTTCGCGTACTTAAACCCGATGGACAAATTTTAATCCTCGATCTTTCCCTTCCCGATGCCCCTTGGATGTTGAGTTTATACCGAATTTTTTTATGGTTTCTCCCGAGGATTTCTCACTTATTTTCTGAGGGTAACTCTAGTAATCTCTCAGAAGAGATTCTCGCCTATCAAGGACGATTAGCCAGGGAAGAACTAATCAAGAATACGGGCTTTACTCAATATCAAGCGCACAGTCTTTCTGGTGGGCTTGTCACCATCCATTTAGCCAGAAAACCAAAGTAAATATGGTAGGTAACTAAACAATGTCAATTTCTTAGTAATGGATTTGCCCTGTAGCGATCGCCAAAAATCAAATACTACTCACCCCCATTACTTGACCACCAAACCAGAATTGCAAAAAGTCTATCTATCAGGTATGAAAATGACTAACTCGGTTAAAAAAGACGAAAGTCCTCTAGAAATGAACGATCTGAATCTGCTACTTTTTGGTCACGCTGCCTTTCAGTATCTCTATGCTGGTTGTGAACTAGGAGTATTTCAATTACTCTCAAAACAACCTAATCTCTCCAAATCTGAAATTGGCAGTCTACTCAAGTTAGAACCCTATCCCAGCAAATGTTTACTCTTTGGCTTAACTGCCTTAAAACTTATTATTAAAACCGGAGAAACTTATCAAAATAGTTCAATAATTCAAAAGCTATTTGAAGATGAAACTTGGCAGGAATTCTTTGATATAGTTCTTTTCGAGGCTCGCATTGTTTATGTCGGACAATTAGATTTTGTCGAGTCCCTGCGCCAAAATAAAAACGTCGGACTTCGTCAATTCCCTGGCAAAGGTGCTGATTTTTATCATCGTTTAGCAGAAAACCCAGAAATAGAAAAAATCTTCTATCAATATATGAGTTCTTGGTCGAAACTAACCAATCCTTTATTGTTAGAAAAAGTAGACTTTTCTAAATTCAACAAAATCGTAGATGTCAGTGGCGGCGACGCAACCAATGCCATTGCTATAGCTAATAAATATCCGCACCTCCAAATTTCTCTACTCGAAATTCCTGATAGTTGTCCTATTGCTCAAAAGAAAATCGATCGACATGGTTTAACTAATCAGATTCACGTTCGCGGATGTGACATTTTTGTTGACGATTTTCCCCAAGAACAAGAGTGCTTTCTCTTTATTCACGTACTAGTGATTTGGACTTTAGCAGAAAATACATTATTACTCCGTCGCGCTTACGAAGCACTCAAACCTGGGGGAAGCGCGATAATTTTCAATTCAATTTCCTCAGATCGCGAAGATGGACCCGTTATGAGCGCTCTTGATTCAGCTTACTTTGTTTCTTTACCTGCGACAGGGGGAATGATTTATACTTGGAACGATCACGAACAGTGTCTTAGAGAAGCTGGATTTACAAAAATAGAGCGAATTCCCTGTAATTTCTGGACTCCTCACGGAATCATTATTGCCACCAAATAGGAAACAACATTCTCTTTCAGTAAATTTTATGGAGTAGTAAAAATGAGTACATACGAACAAGAGAACGCAACAATTTATAAAGTTGTCGTCAATCACGAAGAACAATATTCTATCTGGCCCGTAGACCGTGAAAATCCTCTAGGTTGGAAAGATGCTGGGAAAAGTGGGAAGAAGGAGGAATGTTTATCCTACATAAAAGAAGTATGGGTTGATATGAGACCCCTTAGCCTACGTCAAAAAATGGCAGATATGGAAAATTAGGTCTGCTCGCAAAAATTAACTTAAATATTGTTAATTGCGACCTATCTTTTACCTCATTGTTCCCACAGAGAAGCACTCGTGAAAATAAACCGACAGCAAACAAAAAAAGAATAACTATGGATACTTATCAAAGTTTTCAACAGAACCCATCAGATTCTGTCGAGAAATTACTCGAAGAAAGCGAGACATTCCAGTGGACGAAACAATGGTATCCGTTAGCTGTTGTAGCATTTTTAGATCCAACCCGTCCCCACAGTATCCAATTACTAGGTAAGGAACTTGTCTTCTGGCGTGATGGAGGAAGTCAATGGCGTTGCTTTGACAATTTCTGTCCTCATCGGGGAGTCCCTTTTTCTGAAGGTCGTATCGAGTCTGATGGTACTTTATTATGTGCTTATCATGGCTGGCGCTTTAACGGAGAAGGAAAATGTGTCAGTATACCCCAGTCTCTCGATAAGTTAACTGAAGCCAAACATTGCTCGAATCCGAAGTCTTGTGCTATAGCTTATCCAACCCAGGAATGTCAAGGTTTGCTCTGGGTATGGGCAGAATCTGGCGAACAAGCTTTGTTGGAAAGTCAGTTAAGGAAACCCCGAATTATTCCAGAGCTAGAAGAATACTCAGATAGAATCCAGAGTTTAACTCCTTACGTGCGAGATTTTCCCTATGGATGGGATTTCTTTATGGAAAATCTCTCAGATCCCGCTCACGGACCAATTTCTCACCATAACATTGTCGGAAATCGGTATAAAGATGCCAAGTATTTCGACATGGTTCCAGTTAAAAAAATCTCGACACAGGAAGGTTTTTCCTTTGAAATTACTCCATCTATCTATTCAAAAGTTAAGCGATTTTTTCATGATTTTCAGCCTCCCTGCTGTTTAAAAATCACCTACACCTATGAGGACGATAGCCGCTTAATTTTGGCATTCTATGCCAGTCCCACTCGTCCGGGCTGGTGTCGTCATATTGGATGTCAGATCTTGGTTAAAAATGAGCAAAAGAAACAACCGAGAAGTTTGTTTTTGTTTGGTTTTCCCTTACCAGCTTGGTTCAGTCACATCATGTCCTCGCTTTTTGCTCAACAAGATTTAGTATTTCTTCATTATCAAGAGAAATTTTTAACTAAATGGGAGAAAAGTCAATGGCTGGAAGAACTCTATCTGCCCAATCCTCAAGATAAAATGGTTGTTACCTTCCGGAAGTGGTTAGAGTATAGAGCTGGAGGTGAGATTCCTTGGGCTTCAGGATGCAACCCGGAACTCCCACCACCAGAGCGGGATAAGCAGAAGCTTTTCGATCTCTGGACAACTCATACACAACACTGCCTTGTTTGCCAAAATGCTTTAAAAAATATCAATCGCTTGACTGTGTTAGTTTATCTTGCTTCTATTGTTTGTTTGTGCTTGGGTATACTTGTGGATGCTCGTTCTGTAGCGGTTCAAATACTTGCAGGACAAATGAGAACCTTTTCCTCAGCTTTAGTTGTTCCTCCTAGTGGCTTATTTTGGTGGGCTGTTGGCAGTGCAATCTTTTTTGCTTTAGTGGGGTATATGTTAAAAAAATTCAGCCGCTTTTTCTATGTTTATGAGTTTGAGCATTCTCAGAATGATTGAGATGCGATTGGCTGGTTAGATATTAGCA
The DNA here is from genome assembly GCF_020144665.1 of Oscillatoria salina IIICB1. NCBI lineage: Bacteria > Bacillati > Cyanobacteriota > Cyanophyceae > Oscillatoriales > Oscillatoriaceae > Oscillatoria > Oscillatoria salina. Next base: position 51,972 of record NZ_JAAHBQ010000014.1, read on the forward strand.
AATAAGAGGGGAAAGTGAGGATGAAGCGAGTCCACTTGTTTGAGTTTGTAGATCAACGATGGTTTCCGAAAACGGTCCGCGAACTGAACACTGACTATTTACAATTTCTCTGGAAGATGTATCGGGTTTATGAGCCTGTTGTTCCCTATATTACCAAAGTTATGAGACATATGAAGACAAGAGAAGTTCTTGATTTGTGTTCTGGATCTTCAGGCCCTTGGACTCAACTTCTTCCTATTTTTGCAGAGCAAAATTATCCTGTTTCAGTAACGCTGACAGATAAGTATCCTAATATCCCAGCGTTTGAGAAAATATCGGCACAAACTACTGGACAAATAAAGTACATTGCGGATGAAGTCGATGCTACCGCAATTCCTGTTGAGTTGCAGGGAGTACGAACAATTTTTGCGAGTTATCATCATCTGCCGCCGAAACAAGCTAGGTTGGTTTTACAAAATGCGGTGAAAAATCAAACAGCAATTTGTATTTTTGAATCGACAGAAAGGCGCTGGGAAAATTTGGTACTTAATACACTTTTTAGTCCTTTGACAGTGTTATTTCTGACGCCATTTATTAAACCTTTTAATTGGAGTCGATTTTTTTGGGCTTATATGACTCCAGTAGTGGTATTATCTTTTGTTTGGGATGGTTTTGTGTCTAATATGAGAACCTATTCGGAACAGGATTTAAAAGAGATGGTAAGTGCGATCGCCAGTGAGGGATATCATTGGGACATTGGCAAAATTTATCCTCCTCACTTGAAATCTTTACCGATCGCCTATCTGATTGGATACCCCGAACAACCGAATGCAGCATAGCCGACTTGAGTAGTATGGGGAGAAATTAAGATGAAATTCCCAGAAGGACCGCGATCGCCAGAGTTAATCCAGACAATCGAGTTAATTACTAATTCTCTAAATTATTTGGAGCGGTGTAATCAACGCTATGGTGACATTTTCACGATCCGCTTTCTGAGCTATCCTCCGTCTGTGATTGTGAGCAATCCCCAGGCGATCGAAGAAATTTTCACCGCCGATCCCAAAATATTTAACTTAGAACAAGGTAATAAGATTTTACCTCCAGCGTTACTGGGAGCGAACTCAGTTATCTTTATGGATGGCGATCGCCATGAGGAGCGACGACGGTTGTTATCTCCTCCGTTTCGCGGGGAGCGAATGCGGGTTTATGGTCAACTGATTTTTGATATTACTCAGCAAATTATTAGCCAATGGACAATAGGTAAACCATTCCAAGTTCGGTCTGCGATGCAACAAATTTCGATGCAGACGATCCTGCGTGCTGTCTTTGGCTTAAATGAGGGAAACCGCCTGCAACAACTTGAAAATTTACTAACTTCAATGATGAATATATTTAGTTCTCCTTGGCGATCTAGCTTTTTATTTATCGAAGCATTACAGCGAGATTTGGGACCCTGGAGTTTGTGGGGAAACTTTCTGCGCACCCGCAAGCAAGCTGACGAACTCATTTATGAAGAAATTCACCAGCGACGAAACGATCCGAATTTGTCTGGTGAAGATGTCCTCAGCTTGGCGATCGCCGCTCGTGATTCACAAGGTCAATCAATGACCCCTATAGAATTACGGGACGAGTTGATGACTTTATTAGTAGCAGGTCACGATAATGTTGCCTCAAGTTTAGCCTGGGCTTTGTACTGGATTCATCGTCTACCGGAAGTCCGCAAAAAGCTACTCACAGAAATAGAAACTCTTGGTTCTCATCCCGAACCCCTGGAAGTTACTCAACTTCCCTATTTAGAAGCAGTTTGTCAGGAAACGTTACGAATATGCCCGCCTGTTTTGTTTACTTTTCCCAGAATTTTACAAGCACCATTTCCAATCATGGGCTACGATTTAGAACCAGGAACTTTGATCTCGCCTTGTATTTACTTAACTCATCAACGACCAGACTTATATCCTGAGCCTAAATCTTTTCAACCCGAACGTTTCTTGGCAAAGAAATTTTCTCCTTTTGAATTTTTTCCTTTTGGGGGTGGTAATCGTCGCTGTCTTGGCGTGGCTTTTGCCCAATTTGAAATGAAGTTGATTCTGGCAAAAATTTTATCTCATCTGCAACTCACCTCAACAAATCTTGATTCAATTAAGCCTCAACTTCGAGGCGGTACTCTTGCTCCTTCAGAAAATTTTTACTTAATTCCTACCTTAAAATAATGAGTAAGAAAATCCTTCTAAGTTGGTTGTTGATTATCTTTTTAGCTTTTTTTTCCGTCTTTCAAACTCAACCGCCCGCAGTACAACCATTAGATGCTCCTCTCACCGAATTTTCTGCAAGTCGAGCCTTGAAACACTTGGAAGTCATTGCCGAAAAACCTCATCCTATTGGTTCAGCAGCAAACCAAAAAGTTCGAGACTATCTTGTCCGAGAGTTAACTCATTTAGGACTTAACCCTCAAATTCAAACAACCACTGCTATTAACTCAATGTGGGACGAGATTATTCTCGCAGGAACTGTCAATAATATTATTGCTAAGTTAGAAGGAACAGAGAATACCGAGAATGCTATCTTACTAGCAGCTCATTATGACTCCGAGCCAAACAGTCTTGGAGCTAGTGACGATGGCGCCGCAGTAGCAGCAATCTTAGAAACAATCAGAGCTTTAAAAGCAAGTTTACCTCTCAAAAATGATGTAATTGTTCTCTTTACAGATGGCGAAGAAGTTGGACTGCTAGGAGCAAAAGCTTTTGTCGAGCGACACCCCTGGGCTAAATATATCAAACTAGCAGTAAATTTTGAAGCTCGCGGTACTAGTGGAGCCAGTTTCATGTTTGAAACCAGTAAAAATAATGATTGGTTGATTCAAGAATTTGCTAAATTAACTACTCATCCGTTTATCAATTCTTTTGCTTCTAGTTTAGCAAATCTCTTACCTAATGAAACCGATATGACCATCTTTAAAAAGGTGGGATTAGCTGGCTTAAATTTTGCTTATATCAATGATAGTTTTAACTATCATAGTGCCTTAGATAATCTTGACAATCTCGATCGACGGAGTCTTCAGCATCATGGTAATTATGCCTTAGCGATCGCGCGTCATTTTGGCAACCTGAATTTAGAAACTCAGTCAAAAGTTAATGCTATTTACTTCGATCTCTTTGGTTTAACTTTGATTCATTACTCTGAAGCCTGGGTTATCCCTTTAGCAATTTTAGTCATTTTATTATTTATTCTAGTTGTAATCTTAGGTTTTAGACAAGGACAGTTAACCTTCTCTGGCATTACTTGGGGCTTTTTAGCTTGGTTATTCAGCATGATTTGCGCTGAAATTGCGATCCTCTTAACCTGGTGGGGAATATGTAAAATCCATGATGCTTATAACTGGTCATCTTTCTACGACTACAGTTTTTATTATTACCTCAATACCTACAATAGCAATTTTTATATTAGTAGTTTTGTAGCCCTTACTCTTGGCATTAGTTCAGGCATTTACATTTGGCTATCTCAAAAACTAAATGGGGATAATTTGGCAATAGGGGCAACGCTCTGGTGGTTGATACTCGCGATTTTAAGTAGTTGGTATTTACCAGGTACGAGTTATCTATTTACCTTGCCCTTATTATTTCGACTTATTGGCTTTATATTTACTTTTAAATCCCCGCCCAAAGAGCTGATTTCTTGGCAACACTTAATTATCATTTCTTTCTGTACTATTCCCGGAATCGTACTTTTAATTCCGACAATATATTTGGCATTTATTGCTTTAACGGTCAACTTTGCTGCCTTAGTTATAATTCTCTTAATGCTCCTCTTAGGATTATTGATTCCCCATTTTTATTTACTCGATACACCCCCAAAATGGATTTTACCTACAAGCTCATTGTTAGTCAGTATAATTCTTATCATTATCGGGCTTGTCAAAGCAGATTTTAACGCGAATCATCCTTTAGCAAATAGTATATTTTATGAATTAAATGCCGATACAAACCAAGCAGCTTGGGTAAGTTTTAATGCACCTACAGACAAGTGGACATCTCAGTTTTTTGTCGAAGATGTTAAACGAGGTAATCTAATTGAACAATTCGATATCGCTGAATATATACTCGTAAATTCAGAATATTATCCCCCTAATGAAAGGTATATTTTTAAAGTTAAGGCTCCTCTTGTCTCTTTAAATCCTCCAACTATTGAGATAGTTAACGAGCGAGTAAATAATGAAACTAGAACTTTAGATTTTCATATTAGTTCATCTCAGAAAACTAGAGTTATGAATATTTATCTAAATTCTCCCACAACAGTTTTAGTTTCTCAAATTAATGGACAAATAATTACCGATCCTAATTCCTTGATGTCTAACGAGCTAAAAAATCAGTGGAGATTACAATATCAGGCTTTTCCTGATGAGGGAATTGACTTAACTTTAGTAATTAATTCAGGTCAACCTATATCTATTAAGCTAGTAGAAGAAATGGATGGATTTCCTCAAATTTTAGAGACTTCTCTCGAACCCAGAACTAACGCAATGATGCAAATGCCCTTTGCAATTAGCGATCTAACTTTGTTAAGTAAATCTTTTAAGTTTTAAGCCTTATCTAACCTTCACTTCGTCCCTCAAACAAAAAGTTATTCTCCCGAGCATGATTGTTGTATACTAAAGATCGTCACTCGCACCCAAATCTGTTTGTTACTTCGTAAGCGATCGTCAGGAAAAACTCGCTTAATTTAGCTATAATTGAGTAAGTTCAGTCCCGGTTATCTCTAAAAAAATCTATGCCCAAAATAATCTTATTTATAACTTGTAGTTTGGATGGATATATTGCTAGAAAATCTGGCGAATTAGACTGGTTATCTAGCAAGCGAGATTCCGATCGAGATCATGAATATACTGAATTTTTCAATCAGATTGATACAGTATTGATGGGGAAGAACACATATCAACAAATTCTCGATTTTGACGAATATCCTTATGAAGGTAAACAAGGCTTCGTCTTTTCCCGTACTCTTTCAGGAAAAAAAGATGAGAATGTAGAATTCGTTCAATTGAGCGAAAAGTTTATTAACGATCTCCGTAAAAAAAATCAAGGTGATATTTGGTTAATTGGAGGTGCAAAAACAATACACTATTTCCTCAAACATAATGCGATCGATCGCTTGATTCTTGCCATACAACCAATTATCCTTGGAGATGGGATTCCTCTGATTATTAAAAATTCCAGTCTGGAGTTAAAGCTTGATTTGAAAAAGGTCGCAAGCTATGATTCTGGATTATTGCAACTAACTTACGATACTAATAGTTAGTTCAACAAAACTCACTTAAGACATCTTTCTTATTTTCAATTTGCTGCGAGCGATCGCCGATCGCTCGATTTAGTGTATCGCTGCTGAAGAGCCAATTGTCAAGCAACAACTCCTTTTATATTACTCCTCTTAGACGTACCGGAAATAGTAAAATCTCGAAACCCTGATTACCTGCTACTGAAGCAAAGGAATATTTGAGCGATCGGATTTAATACTTGCTCTCACCACTTAATTACATCAAATCTATCATCTTTATAAATCTTCACGGCAGCTCATTGGGGAATCCAAACTACTCAACAAAAACAAACTCGCTTTTCTAAACATTAACTTTTGTAACAAAATTCGCCCACTTGCATAAAAACCGCAAACCCCGACCGAAACCCCAATAGGAAGGTAGAGAAAACAAAAATCCCCACAAAAATAGCAATCAAAGTGGGCAACTCTCATACCTACCTTCCACTGACGCTGTACCTCAATTCAGTGTAAACACCAGTAAAACAACTTACACTAACCAAACAAAAAATGTGGGAACTACCAGACTATCTAGCAATTTATCAACTCAGCACCCCAAGATTACGCGAACTTGTCGCCAGCCGCGAAATCAAACAACCTCAGCCCCCTAGGGAAACCAACCAGAAACTTTGTAAAGAAATGCAAAGCTGTGCATAAAAACCGTAACCAGCGACCAAAGAAAAATCTAGGAAGACGGTTGCAGAGCATCTCACCCCTTCCCTAATTAGTTCAAATGTTTCGTTCGTAGTCAGCGTTAAAGCGCTGAAAAGATTCTCATCTACTAAAAAACCAGGAGTGTTCAAAATGGCAGATCAAAATATCCAACCCACTTTCAACAACGACTTGTTACCTAACGAATCAGTAGAAAACATTGACAGTCTCTTCTCGCTAGTAGAAACAGCAAAGCAGCTATCTCTAGAAGAACTACAAACATTTTCTCAAGACTCAGAATTCAGCAGCAAAATGAAGTTAGTTTTTGGTGAAAATAACGATTATAGCCAACTACAAACAGCTTTTGCTTCTAGCAATTTTGATTCATTCCCTAACATTAAAATTCTTACTGTAGAAGAACTAAATGGAGCAAATGCTGCCTATGCAGGTACAACAAATACTATTTATTTTTCCTCTGATTTCTTGAGTTGCTACAGCGATAATACTGATGTAGTGAAGAGTGTTTTTTTAGAAGAGTTTGGACATTATATAGATTATCAAATAAATGTAACAGATACACCTGGAGATGAAGGACGAGTATTTTCAGCGACTATTTTGGGTGAGGATTTAGATTCTGATACTTTGAAGTTACTTCGACAAGAAGATGACTCTAGTATTTTAAGCTTGAATAATGAAAGTATTTTTATTGAACAATCAATCGGGACAACGACCTACTCAGAAAATCTTAGTTTTGGGGGATTTAATTTTCAGCGAAATACTGCGGAATACATTAATAACTTCTTCGGTACTGAGATAAGCAATTATCAGGAGTATAATTCAGGTGATGCCTTCACAACAACTTTCAATTACGGAAATAAAAGCGACTCCTATAATGTTGATATTGATGTTTTTGGTGGTGAAGTTGGAAAAGCTAGTGCAGGTATAACTTTGAATGGAGGATCAATTGAAACAGGATTTGAATTAAATCTAGGATATAATCTTGGAGAAATTAATGTTGATTTACCATTTAATTCATCTATTGATGCTAGTGCAATTAATAATCAACTAACTTTTGATTTCACAAATATCTATGATGGAGAGTTTGAATTTATAGCACCTTCTCTTTTCGCTTCTTTAGATACTATTTTAAACTATGACATTGGTTCTCTTGATGCTTTCTTCAAGGCTTCAGCACTTGGTAATGATTACTCAGGAAGTGCTACTCTTATGCCAGGAGGTAGCAACAATCTTTCATACGAAATTTTTAATCTGAATACTACTGATATCCTTGATTACTTGGATGAAAACTCCTCCACTTCAATTGATCTAAGTATACTTGATGTTGGTAGTGTAGGAGTAACAATTCCTGATTTGCTACCAGAAGCAAATGTTACAACTGATGGAGAATATTCACTAGAACTTTATGATGAAACCGAAGACTTTATTAATGCCACATTTGCTGTCGATCAATTATTTGCGAAAATATCTCCAGTAGCAAATGCAATATTAGCTCCTTCTATCAGTCTTCCTCTCGGACCAGTATCGATTGAAGCAGGTTTACGGACTATTCCAGCAGAACTTAAAGCTAAATTAGACCATAATTATAGTTATAAAACTGGTATAAAAGAAGGCTCTGTTGAAATTGTAGGAGGAGAATTTGAAAACACTTCAACATCTTTTGAACTTATCGATGAACTGTTGGCAAAAGATATCATCGATAATGATTCAAAAATTGATTTAACTTTAAGCTACAATCCTGACATATTTTTTTCAGCAAATGTTTATTTAGAACCGAAGATAACTGGTAACATTGGATTTTTGGAAGGAAGCCTTGGAATAAGTGGCAGTGTATTCGAGGTATTTTCAGTTGGTTTATCGAAAAGTCTAACGGCAGTAGATATTAAAGAATGGGTTTTTTGGGAAGGGGATCCAATTACAATCCTTGAAGGAGAGATAAGTATTCCTTTCAACGAGATTTACCGATTTTTTACAGGAAGCGATCCCACAGACAACACAATTTCTATCGAAATTCCTTTTAACACTATCTTCCCGAATGTAGGAACTGCTGGCGACGACGTTTTAAGCCTTCCTGAATCTGCTGGTGTCGAGAACTTATATGGAGAAGCAGGAAACGATACCCTCTATGGTAACTCTTCTGCCAACAGAATCATGGGAGCAGAAGACAACGACCATATTCATGCTGGTGCAGGAAATGACGAACTTCATGGTGAACAAGGTAGCGATGAACTCTGGGGTGACGAAGGACAAGATACACTTTATGGTGAGACAGGAAATGACACTCTTCACGGAGGTTTAGGTAACGACAACCTCTGGGGTAATGAAGGTAACGACGAACTTTGGGGTGATGAAGGACAAGATACTCTCCACGGTAATTCGGAAAATGATACCCTTCACGGTGGTTCCGGAAATGACATACTTTTAGGTGACGATGGTGCAGACTATCTTAAAGGTGACGAAGACGAAGATTTATTAGAAGGCTGGACTGGCAATGATACCTTAGAAGGTGGTACAGGTAACGATACACTCTACGGTCAAGCAGACAACGACCAACTTTACGGAGAAAGCGGCTACGACATCCTCTATGGTGGTGATGGCTACGACTACCTTAACGGAGGAACAGAAGACGACTACTTAGAAGGTAACTTTGGTAACGATACCCTCGAAGGTAACTCCGGTAACGACACACTTTACGGTCAAGGAGATAACGACCTCCTCTATGGTAACTCTGGCTACGACATTCTCCACGGTGGTGATGGGGCTGACCAAATTTACGGTGGTAGCGAAAAAGACTTCCTTTACGGTAACTCTGGTAATGACTATCTTGACGGTGGTACGGGAACTGACTGCTTAGAAGGTAACACTGGCAACGATACCATGCTTGGTGGTGCAAATGAAGATACTTTGTTTGGTAACGAAGACCATGACTACCTGGATGGTGGAACAGAAAATGACCAACTCTACGGTAACTCCGGTAACGATACCATGCTTGGTGGCGCACACAATGATACTTTGTATGGTGGGACAGAAGATGACGAACTCTACGGTAATACTGAAGATGACTTTTTAGTTGGGGAACAAGGTAACGACTACATCGACGGTGGTGCAAATATCGATACTGTCAGCTATCACAACTCACCCAACAGCGTCGTTGTCAATATTGAAGAGTGGAAACCTTACCAGAATAATCGCCAACAACGCAAAGGTTACTACGTTACCCCCATCAACCCAGAATCATACTACACCGACCTCGAACCCTCATACAACATTCTCTGGGCTACCGCTTACGATGGTTTTGGTACAGTAGATACTCTCAAAGGCTTAGAAAACATCATCGGTAGTAACTACGACGATATTCTCATCGGCAACACTACCCACAATATCATCCAAGGCTTAAAAGGCAACGACCTCGTTATCGGTAACGCAGGTAACGACACCCTCGACGGTGGTGAAGGTATCAACACCCTCAGCTATCGTCGCGACGAAGGAAATGTCACCGTCAACCTTACCACAGGTGAAGCAACCGATGGTTGGGGTGCAAAAGATATCTTAACCAACTTTATCCACGTCGCAGGTTCTAACCACAATGATAAGATCGTAGGCGACGACCAAACCAACATTATCACCGGAGACTGGGGAAACGACACCATCGACGGTGGAACCAACAACGACTCTCTCTATGGCGAACGTGGCGATGATAAAATTATTGGTGGTCTAGGACAAGATAAAATTATCGGTAACGAAGGTAAAGACCAAATTTGGGGAGACTTAGAAAACGACCCCAACACCGGAGATAATGACTATATCCGTGGTGGTGATGGTGACGACGAAATTCATGCAGGCGGCGGAAACGACTTCGTAGCAGGCGATAGCGGTTACGGTAACGACAAAATCTACGGTGATGCTGGCAATGATACCCTCGAAGGTGGCGTAGGTAAAGACACGATTTCTGGGGGTACAGAAAACGACTTTATCTACGGTCAAGATAACGAAGATTTACTCTTTGGTGACGAAGGTAACGACTACATCGAAGGTAACTTAGGTAACGATACCATTTCCGGTGGTGACAACGCTGATACGATCTTCGGTAACGAGGATAACGACGAGATTTTCGGTGATGCTGGTGACGACTACATCGAAGGAAACATTGGTAGCGACACGATTTCCGGTGGTGAAGATAACGACGATATCTACGGTAACGAAGGAAACGATTTAATCCACGGCGATAACGGTGAAGATAATATCTCTGGTGGTGATGACAAAGATACCATTTTTGGTGATGCCGGAAATGACAACATTACTGGCGATAATGGTGACGATGTAATTGAAGGTAACGCTGGAAACGATACGATTTCTGGCGGTAACGACAACGATATCATTTTCGGCAACGAAGATAACGATCTTGTCTACGGAGACGCGGGTAACGACACTATTGAAGGTAACACTGGTGACGACATTCTTAGCGGCGGTGCAGATAATGATTTAATTACAGGTAACGAAGGTAATGACGAGATTTTCGGCGACACTGGGGCTGATAAAATATTTGGTAACGAAGGTGAAGATACAATTTCCGGTGGAGATGATAACGATGTTATCGAAGGTAACACAGGATCGGATCTTATCAACGGTAACGAGGGAGAAGATACTATTTCTGGTGGTGACGATGGTGATACGATCTTCGGTGACGCAGGAAAGGATCTGATTTCTGGTGATAACGGTGATGATGTTATCTCTGGTAATACTGGAGAAGATACCATTTCCGGCGGTAACGACAACGACATCATCGACGGTGGTGAAGATAACGACGAAATCTACGGAGATGCTGGTGAAGACACCATTTCTGGTAACGTGGGTGACGATTTTATCTCTGGTGGTGACGACAGCGACTCGTTATCGGGTAATCAAGGTAATGACGAGATTTTCGGTGATGCTGGGGCTGATTTGATCTTCGGTAACGCTGGTGAAGATACGATTTCCGGTGGTTTAGATAACGACCAAATTGAAGGTAACACAGGATCGGATTTAATCCACGGTGATGAGGGATTTGATACCATTTCTGGTGGTGACGACGGTGACACTATCTTCGGTGACGCAGGAAACGATCTTATTTCTGGTGATGCAGGTGATGATTTAATTGAAGGTAATACCGGAGACGATACAATTTCTGGTGGCTTAAATAACGATCTTATCGACGGTGGTGAAGATAACGATCTTGTTTACGGAGATACTGGTGAAGACACCATTTCTGGTAACACTGGTGACGATTTAATCTATGGTGGTGATGAGAGTGACTTGTTATCCGGTAACGAAGGTAACGACGAGATTTTCGGTGATGCTGGGGCAGATTTTATTTTCGGTAACGCTGGAAATGATACAATTTCCGGTGGTTTAGATAACGATGTTATCGAAGGTAACACAGGATCGGATCTCATTCACGGTGACGATGGAGAAGATAGGATTTCCGGTGGTGACGACAGCGACACTATCTTCGGTGACGCAGGAAGCGATACGATTTTTGGCGATGCAGGTGATGATGTTATTGAAGGTAATCTCGGAAAAGATACAATTTCCGGTGGTTTCGATAACGATCTTATCGACGGTGGTGAAGATAATGACGAAATTTACGGAGACTTTGGTAACGACACCATTGACGGTAACATTGGTAATGACTTCCTCAGTGGTGGTGATGACGAAGATTTAATTATCGGTAATCTCGGTCAAGATACCATTGAAGGTAACAAAGGATTGGATGTAATCTGGGGTGACTTAGAAAATGACCCCACTACAGGAAATAACGATACCATCTACGGTGGCGATGGTAACGACGAAATTCACGCAGGTGGTGGTGATGACTTCGTAGCTGAAGAAAATAGTAACGGTGACGACACTATCTTTGGTGATGATGGTAACGATACCATCGATGGTGGTTCGGGTTTCGACTACATCGACGGTGGTATCGGTGATGACTCAATCTTTGGTGAAGGTCACAGCGATACAATTACAGGTGGTGAAGGTAACGATACTATCTCTGGTGGTGACTGGGATGACATCATCGAAGGAAACTCTGGAAATGACTCTATTTCCGGTGATGAAGGTAACGATACCATTTCTGGTGGTACGGAAAACGACATTATTTCCGGTGGTGAAGGAAGCGACAACATCTCCGGTGACGAGGGTGATGATACCATCTCTGGCGGTAACAGCAACGACTTCATCGATGGTGGAGATGACAATGATGTTATCGAAGCTGATGCTGGTAACGACACTGCTTACGGTGGTAACGGTGACGACTACATTGATGGTGGGGCTGGCTATGACAATCTCTACGGTGAAGCCGGAGATGATACCCTAATTGGTGGAGAAGGTGACGATAATCTCATTGGTGGTATCGGAAACGACTCTCTGTTTGGTAACGATGGTAACGATAACCTCGAAGGTAACGAAGGTGATGACTACCTCGACGGTGGAGAAGGATTAAATAACCTCAACGGGGGAGATGGTGACGATACCCTCGTGGGGAATTCTCTCAACGATACCATGATTGGTGAAGAAGGTAACGATACTTTCTACGGTCGTGGTGGGGATGATTACCTTGACGGTGGTGAGGGTAATGATGGACTTTACGGAGAAGAAGGTAAAGATACTCTCATTGGTGGTAGTGGGGATGATACTCTCGATGGTGGTGATGATTGGGATGTTTTAAAAGCTGACGAAGGAAACGATAAACTCTTTGGTGGTAAGGGTATTGATATCCTCGAAGCTGGTGAAGGTGATGACTATCTTGACGGTGGTGATGATATCGATTATCTCTACGGTGAAGAAGGAAATGATACTCTCTTGGGTGGTAAGGGTAATGATAGTATTTATGCTGCTGAAGGAGATGATTCTTTAGTCGGTGGTAAAGGTGGTGATTTATTAGAAGCTGGTGAAGGAAACGACTATCTTGAAGGTGGAGATGGGGTTGATTTCCTGATTGCTGGTGAAGGAGTAGATACGCTTTTTGGTGGAGACGGTATCGATTACTTGGAAGGTAATTTAGATAACGATTTGCTTTACGGTGGAAATGGTGGGGATCATCTTTTTGGTAATGAAGGTGATGATACAATCTTCGGTGAAGCTGGAAATGATTCTGTTTACGGTGGAGTTGGTAATGACTACATCGATGCAGGTGATGGTAAGGATTTGATTGAAGCTGGTGAGGGTGACGATTTCATCTTGACTGGTTTGGGTAATGATTTCATTTCCGGTCAACTTGGTAACGATTTTATCAATGCAGGGAAAGGTCGGGATTATCTTAATGGTAATGAAGGAGATGATACCTTAGCTGGCGGTGAAGGTCAAGACCAACTTTACGGTGAAGCAGGTAACGATTTACTTGATGGTGGCGAAGGGAATAATAAGTTATTTGGTGGTAGTGGTGCTGATACACTGATTGGTGGTAGCGATCGCGATCGCCTTTTTGGTGGCGAGGGTGATGATTCTCTCTCTAGTGGTGAAGGTGATGATACTCTTGATGGTAATCTCGGTATCGATCTCCTTGAGGCTGCTGGTGGAAACGATTTACTTTTCGGACGTGAGGGTAACGATCTCCTTGATGCTGGTGCTGGACACGATCGACTCTGGGGTGGTACTGGTAATGATACTTTACTCGGTTATGAAGGTAACGATCGCCTACGCGGTGAAGAGGGAGACGATCTCCTCAACGGTGGTTTAGGTAAAAATAAATTGTGGGGCGGTAGCGGTCGCGATCTCTTTATAATTGGAGAAGGCTTTAGCGCGATCGCTGATTTTAACCTCACTGAAGATTTACTTGGTTTATCCACCGGTTTAATCTTTGACGATCTCACAATTACTCAAGGTAGTCATCGTAATCGCACTCTCATTAGTTTAGAAGATACTGGCGCGATCGTCGCTGAAGTCATAGGTATTCAATACGAAATTTTCGAGATCTCTCACTTTACAGCGATCTAGTTTTGATTTAAAATGTAGAGAAGTTCCCAAAAACCTCTCTACATTCTTTCCGCATTCAACTCAAAACGGAAAATCAGCAAACCCTAATTAGTGGAGAAAAGAATTTCTCCGGGCTTGACAAAAACGACACTTTGCGATCGGAAAATCTCAATCTAGATCTTCGGCTAATTCTTTTGCTTCTTCGTAAAGTTCCTCAAGTGTCTGATTTCGCTGTTTACGAGAACTACGACGATATTTTTTAGATTGTAATTTCGGTTCGTAAGTACGTTCGCCAGAACTTTTGATTTTCAGCTTCAAACTTGATTCTTCGTCAGGTCTTTGCTTCAATAATTCCTGTTGCGCGATCGCCTCCGCCAAAAATTTGAGATAATGCTCGTAGCGTTCCCAATCTCCTCTCACCACGCAGTTTGGTTCGTCTCGGTGTAAACAATCGCTAAATTGACAATTACCTTGAGCAAGTCGGGATCTCGCTTCAGGAAAGTATAATGGTAAATTAGCCGGGTCGCAGTCAAGATCGGGTTGATTAAAACCAGGAGTATCTGCTAAAAATCCACCTTCAGGCAGTTCAAATAGTTCGACGTGACGAGTAGTATGACGACCGCGATTAAGTTTTCCTGATACTTCACCAGTCCGCAGGTTAGCCGCAGGAATTAACCTATTGATCAAACTTGATTTACCAACCCCAGAAAGACCCGCGATCGCCGTAATTTTATCTTTAAGTCGCTCAGTTAGCTTTTCGAGATTATAATTGCTAGTAACACTGATAAATAGGGGACTATAGCCCCATTTTTTCAGTCGTTGTTCCCACCGATCCTTTTCTTTTTCGCTAACTAAATCTACTTTATTCAAACATAAACAAGGTACTAATTGAGTAGATTCTGCTTTTACCACAAAACGACTCAATTGTAAAGGATCTAAAGGGGGTTCTGCCAAGGAAAAAACCAAAAGAATTTGTTCGGCATTAGCAACAGGAGGGCGATCGAGTTGAGTTTGGCGAGGTAAAACTTCCGCGATCGCCCCGCGACCATCAACAAAATCTGGTTCTTCCACAACAACGCGATCGCCAACCATCACCTTCTGCCCAATTTTTTTCAAGCGAGTGCGGCGAGTGCAGAGTAAAATCGCTTTTTGCTCAACACCATCCAACCTCACCTGGTAAAAATTTGCCTGCACAGCTAAAACTGTACCAACCAATTTTACTTCCATCACCCTGCCAATCGATGGCGTACTCTAACCGCAAAAAAACCCTTGCGATCTTCCACAGCCTCCAGTTTATAGCCTTCCATAACTAAACTATCAGGCACTTGTTCGATTGGTTCTCCCGGATCGAGCCACACTTCCAACAAAGACCCTGGACTCATTTGTTCCAAACGCAGTTTAGTCCGGACAAAATTAATCGGGCAAGGAGTACCTCGTAAATCTAGTTGAGCATCAGGCACTTGTTCGGGATTATTTTTTGCTCCTGGATCGTTCATCTGTCGCCAAACATCTTTCCTAAAAATCCTTCAATTCCACCTTTACCAGTGCTTTCGCCCTTAATTTTAGCTAACTTTTCTAGTAATTCCCGTTCCTCAGCATTAATCCGACTAGGAATTTCCACCTTAATCGTCAGCAGATGATCGCCTCTACTAACTGGATTTCCTAATCTAGGTACGCCCTTATTTTCTAATTTTTGCACTGTATTAGGTTGAGTTCCCGCCGGAATAGTAACTTCCGTCTCTCCATCCACAGTCTTAACCATCATCCGGCAACCCAAAATTGCTTGTAAGTAGCTAATTGTCGTCGAAGAGAGAATGTTAACTCCCTCGCGTTGAAATTCTGGGTCTTCCTCGACAAACAAATAAACATAAAGATCGCCACTCGGACCGCCGCGTACTCCGGCATCACCCTCACTAGAAACGCGCAGGCGAGTACCATTATCCACGCCAGCAGGAATAGTTATTTTCAGTTCCTTAGTTTCCTGTTTGCGACCTGCACCACCACAAGCTTCGCATTTTTCCTCAATTATTTGTCCTTCTCCATTACAAGTGGGACAACTAGAAACTTGAGCAAAACTACCAAAAGGGGTACGAGTAGCGCGGCGAACTTGACCCGTACCATTACAGGTAGGACAAGTCTTGCGTCCGGTTCCTTTTTTCGCACCGCTACCCTCACAAACCTGACAAGTTTCTAAATGAGGAATACGAATTTTCTTTTCACCGCCGAAAATTGCTTCCTTAAATTCCAACTTCAAATCCAAGCGTAAATCTTCACCACGCACCGGACCGCTACGACGACGAACAGAGCCGCCGCCACCCATACCTCCGAAGCCGCTAAAGAAAGTTTCAAAAATATCTGCAAATCCAGCCGCATCAGCAAAATCTTGGAAGCCTACGCCCGCACCAGAACCCACCCCTGCTTCGCCAAAGCGATCGTAACGAGCGCGAGTTTCTGGATTAGAAAGAATTTCGTTAGCGCGATTTATTTCTTTAAAGCGCTCTTCCGCCCCTGGTTCTTTATTCACATCCGGATGGAATTTCCGGGCGAGACGACGGTATGCGCGTTTAATTTCATCTTGGCTGGCATCGCGAGAGACACCAAGCATTTCATAATAGTCGCGACCCATAAAGCGCTGATTGTTTACTTATTGGTTAATCTGATTGAGATTTACTTACTTACCTAGTGTAGCGAAGAACCGATTTGTGACCATGCACTCTGACAGATTCTCATCTGGCGTAGCGCCGCCTTTCGGTAACTTTGCTTATTAAAGTTTGTTAATTTTAACTACCAAAGCCTGATTAGTCAACTGCTTCGTAATCAGCGGCGATAGTATCGTCTTCGTCAAACTCGAAAATCGGTTCTTCTTCGTCATCTTCTTCAGAGTCTTCGGCAAAAGTTTCACTTTCTACCATCATCACCTCCTCTTCAATAGTTTCAAATTCTGCATCAACTCCTCGATTAGCGTCATAAACAGCAGTACCAATTGCTAAAACTACAGCCCGGTATTCCTCAAGCTTAGTTTTGATTTCTTCAACACTGCGAGAGTCATCTTTTAGTGAAGCTATCAACTGCTGTCGTTTTTGTTCAGCACGTACTTTCAAATCTTCTGGAACCTTATCGCCGTATTCTTTTAAGGTTGATTTATTGTTGTAGAACAAGCTATCTAATTGATTCTTAACCTCAACAAGCTGCAAGCGGCGGCGATCGGCTTCTGCATATTTTTCTGCTTCTTCCCGCATCCGCTCAACTTCGTTAGCATTTAAGCCTCCAGTATTGGTAATCCGGATACTTTGTTCTTTACCCGTACCTTTATCCGTAGCTGAGACTTGAAGAATACCGTTAACATCAATTTCAAAACTAACCTCAATCTGAGGAACACCTCGTGGTGCTGGCGGTATACCTGTGAGCAAAAATTTACCCAAACTTTTATTATCTCTTGCCATTGCCCGTTCCCCTTGGAGAACGTGAATTTCTACTGACGTTTGTCCGTCGGTTGCCGTAGAAAAAACTTGAGATTTGCTAGTGGGGATCGTTGTATTCCGCTCAATAATTTTGGTAAATACTTCTCCAAGAGTTTCAATCCCCAAGGAAAGAGGAGTCACATCCAACAGTAATAAATCTTCAACCTCACCACCCAAGACACCGCCTTGAATTGCTGCTCCTAAAGCTACAGCTTCATCAGGATTAACCGAGCGATCGGGTTCTTTCCCCCCAAAAAACTTTTTAATTGCCGTTTGCACAGCCGGGATACGAGTCGAACCTCCAACCAAAATAATGCGATTGAGGTCTTCAGCTTGCAGTTCGCAGTCTTTCAGTGCTTGAGCAACTGGCTTAATCGTTCCCTCAATAAAGTCCGCGACTAATTCTTCAAATTTAGCGCGAGTGAGTTCCATTTCTAGGTGCTTGGGACCCGTGTCATCAGCAGTGATAAAGGGAAGATTAATCGATGTTTTGACCAAGCTCGAAAGTTCGATTTTGGCTTTTTCCGCAGCTTCTCGCAGTCGTTGGAGTGCCATTTTATCGGCTGTCAAGTCGATAGTTTCTTTTTCTTGAAAGCTTTCGAGCATCCACACCACGATCGCATTATCAAAGTCATCACCACCGAGATGATTATTCCCCGAGGTAGCTTTAACTTCAAAAACGCCATCGCCAAGCTGCAAAATCGAAACGTCAAAAGTGCCGCCTCCTAAGTCAAACACCAAAATGTGTTGATCTTCATCTTGCTTATCCAAACCATAAGCTAGGGCAGCCGCAGTTGGCTCATTAATAATCCGCAGCACTTCCAAACCCGCGATCGTCCCAGCATCTTTAGTTGCTTGTCGCTGGGCATCAGTAAAGTAAGCTGGTACCGTAATTACTGCTTGAGTAACAGGTTCCCCAAGAAAGTTTTCTGCATCAGCCTTGAGCTTTTGGAGAATCATCGCCGAAATTTCTTGAGGCGTATAATTCCGACCGCGAATTTCCACATCCACAGTATCATCACGACCCTTAACACATTCATAAGGAACGCGCGATCGCTCTACCTGGGTTTCATCCCACCTTCGTCCGATAAAGCGTTTGATACTGTATACCGTGTTTTCCGCATTAGTGACAGCCTGCCGCTTTGCTAGCTGACCCACCATGCGTTCGCCTCCTTTGCCAAAACCCACCATTGAAGGAGTCGTTCGTCCTCCTTCATTATTTGGTATCACAATTGGCTTACCCCCTTCTAAAACAGCGAGGCAACTATTGGTCGTCCCGAGGTCGATCCCAATGACTTTTCCCATAGCTAGCGGCAGTAAAGGTGTGCAAAATACTGTTCTAATTTGGGGGAATTTGCTGATTTTTGGGCATTTTTACTTTTCCCCCTGCTGACATTTTCGAGACTGACACCTAGAGCCTTGCTCGATGCAGCCCAGACAAATTAACTTTCGCTTGCTTCGACTTCGCTTTCTTCATCGAAAGCCGCTTCTTCTGAGCTTACCACGGGTTCAGGAGCTGCAGCAACCTTAACCATTGCGTGACGCAAAACGCGATCGCCAAGCATATAACCTCTAACAAGTTGCTCAATTACCGTTCCTTCAGGGTATTCATCCGTTGGTTGCCTCAGCATTGCCTCGTGCAGATTCGGGTCAAATTCTTGCCCTTCCGGACGCATTGCTGAAACACCGATGCGCTTCAGACTATCCACCAAATTTTTGTATACACCCTGATAACTTTTGTGAATACCCATTTCACCCTCGTCAGCAGGCTTAATTTGCGTTCGCGCCCGCTCAAAATTATCTACCACAGGAAGTAACTCGGTGATGGTATTACATTTAACTTTTTGTTCGAGTTCTTCTTTTTCCTTTTGGGTGCGCTTGCGGAAGTTATCAAAATCTGCTGCTATGCGCAGATATTGGGCTTTGTAGGATTCACCTTGTCGAGTACGCTGTTCTAGTTCTGCTTTGAGAGCCTCAATTTCTTTTGCTAAGGCTTCTTGAGTATCAGCAGCAGTTTCCGCCGTCTCATCGGGGATTACTTCCTGTTGTGCTTGTGCTGCTACATCACCCTCAGTTGGCATTTCTGAGTCTTCTTGGGCGGTGCGGTTAGACGAATCTTCTGCTTGTTCCACTCCAAATGCTTGTTCTCCTAGCTCGTTTGCTGAAGAGACGTTATTCGTCTCCTCATTGCGATTATTAGCATCCTCTGGATGCTCTGAGATTTTTTCTTGCTGCTTTGGATCGTCGATCATGATGCTTTTATTTTCTGTAAATCTTAACCAACAGCATTTTTCTGATGATTTTTATAGATTGGCGAACCTGGGGACTTTACTCCAACTTCGCTACATTTAATTTAGTTTATCTGTTACTGGTTACATTGCCACCAAATATCCGATCTTGGCATAGTTTAGATTGTTACTCAACCCTATGCTCTCTAGTGTAGCAATCTGCAATAAACTTTAACATTCCTCAGTATAGACATACTTTATCAAAATGATTTCCCGAGCTGGTAATTTCAGTCAATGCCTAAATTGCCTTCAGGGAAAGGATTATCATCCTCAAGAGCCAAATTTTTTTCCCTAGGAGCGAAAATAGAGGGGAAAAATTTTACCTACCAATCCTACCAAAGACCCTGGCTAAGGTTTCTAACATCTTGCTGCGGTCAAGTCAACCTACCCAATTTAGAAGTTATTATCATGAATATCCAAGCTACTTACTTAGGCATTGGGTAAAAATTGGAACTGTTACTCAAATCCCTAGGCTCGAAAAACCTCCAAAATCAACACCAGTGTCGATTTTGAGTAAAGACCAGGCAATCGCGGGTAGTAGTGGAGTGGATTTTGCCTAAACCGAAAAGTGAAAGGACGCGATCGCTCTTATTCAGCTAAAGAAGTAAAATTTCAGCCCAGGCTTTGGGGAACACTAATAAAGGTAAGGTAAGGAGATATTTTCACCAGCTATGACTCAATCGTCATCTAGGCGCTCCAAATTAGCCCTTGTCAAAAGCCATGATTTCTCGCCTTTTGGCAATAAACTTATTGAGACGGGATACATCGAAGCAGACCAAATGAAACAAGCGCTGGCACAAACCAGGGCTTCTGGTCGTCCGCTCACTGAAGTAATTGAAAACATCACTGGACGACAACTTTCTCCAGAATTACAGCGCCAGTACAAAAAACAACAACTATTTGAGTTAAAAATTCTTTACGGTGTTGAATCTCTCGATCCGGAAATTAATCCGGTGACAGAAAACCAGATGACTGCACTGGTAGATGCGATGATTCCCATCGATATCTGCCGTCGCTACAAGCTTATGCCACTAAAAAAAATAGATACTCAGCCTCCCTCGCTGTTAGTGGCAATGGTAGACCCGGATAATCTTGATGCCCACGACGACCTAACTCGGATTTTACGTCCTCAAGGGATAACTCTTCAGCGTTTAGTAATTACTCAGGAAGACTATCAGCAGTTACTCCAGAAGTATCTGGACGAACAAGGAAGAATAGAGGAACAAAAAAATAAAGAAAAATTAACCGATGTCTCTCAAGAGTTAGATAAGTTAGACCTTAACTTACAAGAAGTTAAAGATGAAAAGGAAGAAGACCTTAATGCGCTTAAAGAGGCTGAAGATGCTCCGGTTATTAACCTGGTAAACAAAATCTTGGCTAAGGCTTTGCAAGAAGGAGTTTCCGATATTCACATCGAACCTCAAGAAGAGTTCCTCCGGATACGTTTTCGCAAAGATGGGGTATTGCAGCAGGCTTTTGACCCCTTGCCAAAGAAAATTTCCACGGCAGTCGCAGCACGTTTCAAAATTATGGCAGAGTTGGACATTGCCGAACGACGGATGCCTCAAGATGGTAAGATTCGGCGGATGTACCAAGGTCGTAAAGTAGACTTCCGGGTCAGCAGTTTACCTAGTCGCTACGGCGAAAAAATAGTGCTGCGGATTTTGGACAACACCGCTACTCAGTTAGGTTTAGATAAGTTGATCACTGACCAAGAAAGTCTCCAAATGGTCAGGGAAATGGCAAGTCGTCCCTTTGGTTTGATTTTGGTAACAGGACCGACAGGTTCGGGTAAATCAACCAGCTTATATTCGGTACTAGCAGAGCGCAATGACCCAGGAATTAATATTAGTACCGCCGAAGATCCGATTGAATATTCTTTACCAGGAATCACTCAGGTACAGGTATTGCGGGAAAAAGGAATGGACTTTGCGTCGATTCTACGCTCTTTCCTACGGCAAGACCCAGATGTGATTTTGGTGGGTGAAACAAGAGACCACGAAACGGCAAAAACAGCGATCGAAGCAGCACTAACAGGTCACTTAGTCTTGACTACATTACACACCAACGACGCCGCAGGCGCGATCGCTCGTCTGGATGAAATGGGTGTGGAACCGTTTATGGTTTCTGGTGCTTTAATTGGCATTTTGGCACAGCGCTTGATGCGCCGGGTTTGTGGTGAATGTCGCATAACTTACGCTCCGAGTAAGGAAGAACTAGAAAAATTTGGTCTGTCTGCCAAACTTGAGGAAGGAGTAACTTTTTATCGAGCAAATACTCTCTCGACTGACGAAATTTACTCGGCAAGAGACAATGGCAGCTTGTGTAAAAAGTGTAATGGAGTGGGTTACAAAGGGCGGGTTGGTGTCTATGAAGTGATGCGTAATAGCGAACGACTGCAAACTTTAATTACTGAAAAAGCTCCCACTGAGCGGATTAAAGAAGCGGCGGTGGAAGAGGGAATGAAAACTTTGCTGGCTTACAGTATTAATCTAGTGCGTGAGGGATATACAACTTTTGAGGAAGTAGAACGGGTGACTTTCACCGATTCTGGCTTACAGGCAGAATTGAAAGCAAAACGCAAAACTTCTCTTACTTGTCGCACTTGTGGCGCTGGATTACAACCGGAATGGTCTGATTGCCCTTATTGTCTCACACCTCGCTTTCAAGACTAAAACCAACGGTGAGTGTTTCTTAACTGACTTGTTACTTGAAATTCAACCAAGGAGATCGAATAATGGAATTAATGATTGAAGATGTGCTAGAGCAATTGGTGGAAATGGGAGGCTCAGATGTACATATCCAAGCAGGAGCGCCAATTTATTTCCGTGCTAGTGGTAAACTACAACCGATCGGCGATGAACCATTGACTCCTCAAGAATGTCAGCGCCTGATCTTTAGTATGCTCAATAATAAACAGCGTAAGGATTTGGAGCAAAACTGGGAGTTGGATTCTTCTTACGGGGTGAAAGGACTGGCTCGCTTCCGTTTGAATGTTTATAAAGAGCGGGGTTGTTGGGCGGCTTGTATGCGAGCGCTGTCTTCTAAAATTCCCAATTTTGATGTGCTGGGTTTGCCTGATATTGTTAGAGAAATGTCCGAGCGTCCGCGCGGGATGGTTTTGGTGACAGGACCGACAGGTTCGGGTAAGACTACTACCTTGGCGGCAATGTTGGATTTGATTAATCGTACTCGCGCAGAACATATTCTCACGGTGGAAGATCCGATTGAATATGTTTTCCCGAATATTAAAAGTTTGTTCCACCAACGTCAAAAAGGCGAAGATACAAAAAGCTTTGCTAATGCACTCAAAGGTGCGCTGCGTCAAGACCCAGATATTATCCTCGTGGGTGAAATGCGGGACTTAGAAACGATCTCTTTGGCAGTGTCAGCCGCAGAAACAGGTCACTTAGTATTTGGTACGTTACATACGAACTCCGCAGCTGGTACGATCGACCGGATTTTAGACGTTTTTCCTCCCGAACAACAAGGACAAATCCGGGCGCAGGTTTCTCAATCTTTGTTGGCAGTATTCAGTCAGTGTTTGGTGAAAAAGCACAATCCGAAACCGGGTGAGTTTGGGCGGGCAATGGCTCAGGAAATTATGGTGGTAACTCCAGCTATTGCTAACTTGATTCGAGAAGGGAAAACTTCGATGATCTACTCTGCGATTCAAACGGGAATCAAACTGGGTATGCAAACAATGGAGCAAGCTTTGGCGGGTCACGTGATTAGCGGGAAAGTATCTCTGGAAGAAGCTATGTCGAAGGCAAGTAAGCCAGATGAACTACAACGCTTAGTTAGTGGTGCTGCTGGTGCTAAGAAAGCGACGGCGAAACGCTAATGAATTGTGGCGATCGCCTATTCTACTTGTCAGTGGCGATTGAGCTAGTTCCCAACGCTCAAAATAGCGATCGCCAACAATCTTCTCAATCTAAAAAAATTTTTCCCGATCGACTAACTATTTTTATTACGAGCCATGCCAAGTACCTATATTGTTGATGTTGTTGATGCTACGGGTAAAAGCTCCAAGGAAAAAGTTGAAGCTAATTCTCCCGAACAAGCCCGGAGTATTCTTCAAGGGAGATATCCGACAATCGGACAAATTAAAAAAGCAGGCTTTGACATCGATTTATCTCAGTTAGAAATGCTCTTGACGAGCATTACTGTTAAAGATAAAGCGGTTTTTTCCCGGCAATTTGCGGCGATGATTAATGCTGGCGTACCCATTGTTCGTTGTTTAGGTGTTTTATCAGACCAGTGTTCTAATCCTAAGTTGAAAAGAGCTTTGTTAGGAATTAGTGCTGATGTTCAAGAGGGAACTAACCTGAGTGACTCGATGCGGAAGCACCGCGACTGTTTCGACCAGCTTTATATCAGTATGGTGGAAGCGGGTGAGGTGGGTGGTGTTCTCGATGAGGTACTTAACCGACTGGCTAAACTACTTGAGGATATGGCAAAGCTGCAAAGTCAAATTAAGGGGGCAATGGCTTATCCGGTGGCGGTGGCATTTATCGCTATTCTGGTTTTCCTCGGAATGACAATCTTTATTATTCCTGTGTTTGCCGGAATTTTCCAAGATTTAGGAACTGAATTACCAGCTTTAACCTCTTTTATGCTGGCTACGAGTAAGGCAATTAGAAACCCACTATTGGTGGGTATTACTGTTGGCACAATTGTGGCTGTAGTAGTTACAGTCAAACAATATTACAAAACTCCGCCGGGGCGTTTGCAAATCGATGGTTTAATGCTGAAACTACCTTTGATTGGCGATTTGCTCGAAAAAACGGCGGTAGCTCGCTTTTGTCGTATTTTTGGGACGCTGACTCGTTCGGGAGTGCCAATTTTGACAAGTTTGGAAATCGTCCGCGATACAGCAGGAAATCAGGTGATCGCTAATGCAATTGAGTCAGCTAAGCAGGAAATTCAGCAAGGCGGCATGATGAGTATTGCTATTGACAAGGAACAGGTTTTTCCTGCCCTGGCAGTACAGATGATGAGTATTGGGGAAGAAACTGGTGAACTCGATGGGATGATGATGAAGGTTGCTGATTTCTATGACAATGAAGTTGAGGAAACTGTGAAGGCGCTGACCA
The DNA here is from genome assembly GCF_020144665.1 of Oscillatoria salina IIICB1. Classification (NCBI taxonomy): domain Bacteria; kingdom Bacillati; phylum Cyanobacteriota; class Cyanophyceae; order Oscillatoriales; family Oscillatoriaceae; genus Oscillatoria; species Oscillatoria salina. Next base: position 76,719 of record NZ_JAAHBQ010000014.1, read on the forward strand.
GTCTCTTGGAACCAATTATGATCGTAGTAGTTGCTGGAATGGTGGGTGTAATTTTGCTCTCAATGTATCTACCTATGTTCAAGGTGTTTGAGGATTTAGGTTAAGTCACAACTCTACCAGACGAAGATTGAAGCTCTGGGATTGAATCGGAAATTCAAAATCTATAATTGACAATTTGTTATGCCTGTTAAGCAATCCCATTATGAAGTGCTACTTTCGGAGTATAGTAATCGTGAAGCGGCGATCGCTCTTCTGAGAGAGTATCGCCCTTACTTGGAAATGCTCCCTAGTATGCGGCGCCCAGATCGCAGTGTTATTTCTATTCCTTTGCCTGTGGCAAGGATTCGTCAACCAAAACCAACACTAGGACACAATGTTAGTGTTGGTTCGACTGGGGCAACAATCCCCCTTGAGTGCGATATCGCGCTTTTGATGTGCGATCCTGAATGGAAAATTAAAATGGGGGTGGAAATTCTCATTTTTATCCATCGTCCCCAAGAAGATTTTTCTGGGTTACTTCGTCGCTGGCGACAAACTCAGGTGTCTCTGGATAAAGATTATGAATGGCTGATGCCTCCTGGAGAACAGCATATGGTTAGTGAGGGGGCAGAGCAAATCTATCCTTTGTTTGTCGTTTTTGCTGAAACTCCAGAACGGATTAAAAGAGGCTTGGCGGGAGCTTCTCTTCCTTTTGTTGTACAAACACCAGATTTTGGACAGGAGGAAGAATTTTCTGAGGCTTTGTTTGCTGAAGGGTGATTTTAGCGATCGCTTGGGGATTGGGATTTAGCGACTGGGGATTGGGGACTAGGGGTTTCGGCGATCGGTTATTAGTTGATGGTTACTCTTGACTTTTTTGAGAAAATATGGTATTGGAGTAATTGGCGATCGCCGTAAAACTGCTAGTGTTAACTATGGGCTAATTGCTAAAATCACTGAAAATTTTATTTGACAAAAGAGGGCATGACTTCGGCGGCGGTGAAAAGACCATAAATGCCGCGACGGTGTAATTTAATTCCCGCTTTGAGATAGCCAAAGGCAGGTCCGCAAACGTTGGCTGCCATGCTGGTTTCGTCACCGAGGGTAAAGGTATGAGTAGATATTTTACCTTCAAAGGTGCGACCTGTAACTTTGACGTTGGTACTCAAGGGCTTTTTCGGGTTGCGAGTATCGACTACGCCGCCGACAGTGACGCGATCGCGCGGACAAATTCCGGCTAACTCTAACATAATGTCGTCGGCGTGTTCCATGTTTTTTAAACTGAGAATGCCATTGGTTCGATCTAATAAAGCTTCGATTTCGCTTTCGCTCATCGCCCTAGCTTTTTCTAGGTTGTAACCAGGTAAATGAGCAATATCTTCTCTGATTGTGGCGCGATAAGCTTCCCAGTTGGCAATGCCCACTCCAAAAGTAATTTTAACACTGTGAATTTCCGCGTAACTCTGAGCGGCGATCGCGGCGGCGGCGGTTAATAATCCTGGTGTTGCCCCGCAACCTGTCATGTAGGTAATTCCTGCTTGTTGCAGTTCCTCTTGTAACTCTAATAATTGCTCGACTGCACTGGTGCGTTTGAGGGCATCTACTAGCACTCCTTGCCAACCTGAGTCGATAAACTGTCTTGCTACTGCCGCCATAAATGTATTTGGTAAATTAGGCAAGGCGAGAAAATATCCGTCTACTGATGCTTTGGCAATTAAATCTTTAATGCTCTCGCTACTGAGACTACCGTAGGGATCGAGATAACCTAGGGAACCTTTTTGTTGATATGCTGCGATACAAGCATCTGCTTCTAAACCAGCATCGCAGTAAGCGTAACCTTTTTGGTCTGCCGCCGCTACCCAAACCAACTCGCTTTTAGGTGCTAAAACTCTTGCGGCTGCTTGTCCTAAGCCACCGAAACCTAAAACGCCTACTGAAATCTTGCTTGTCTTTTTTTCTACACTCATACTTGCCTATTTTGATCGTCACAAACTTTTATTTTACTTTGGGTTTGCTGGCGAGATCCTGTAGGGAGCAAATCAACCTCAAGGCACAAGCGAGATCTAAATTGATTATGTATATTTTTGTAAATGCCAAATCTTTATGGCATCTTATAACTTGACTGGGAGAAAAAGTTAAGCGAAACTTACAAAAGGTTAAGGTCATAACATCCTCGATTGTTAAAATTTGTGAAAAATAGACAAGTTATGCTGTAATTGCTCAAAATAAATTTATAAAGAGCGATCGCACTCACAGCATATGCTTTTTCCCCTAACCGAAGCTAAAACCAAACAGCAAAAATTGCCCAGTGTTAGCTATGAGCATGGAAACACTAGAATTTATTATTTACCCCGATGGTAGGGTAAAAGAAAAAGTTACAGGCATAATTGGGTCATCTTGTCAAGAGGTGACAGCAGCAATTGAAGCAGAACTGGGGCAAGTGCTATCTAATGAAAAAACATCAGAATACTTTGCCCAAGAGCAAACCCAATCAGCAAAGGCGACAAATCAAGCAACTTATAGCGCTTGGTAAATTCTGTTAAAAACCGATTTTTTGGCTTAAATCTAGTTCAATTTAGTTCACATAAAAACTATGTCACACTTCAGTAACATCAAAACTCAAATCCGTAATTTAACTTCCTTGCAAGCTGCTTTAGGCGATTTAGGAATTGAATGGAAGTCAGGTCCAAGCGCAATTAGAGGTTATCGCGGTCAAACTCGTAACGCCGAAGTAGTCATCGAACAAGATAACAACTATGACATTGGTTTTAGCTGGAATGGTCAAGAATACGAGCTAGTTGCCGATCTCCAATATTGGCAGCAACCTTTAACAGTAGAAGCTTTCCTGCAAAAAGTAACTCAACGTTACGCTTATCAAACTGTAATTAGCGAAACTACCAAACAAGGATTTCAAATTTCCGAAGAACAAAAGAATGAAGACGGTTCAGTCCGTCTAGTTGTCCAACGCTGGAGTGCGTAATGTCAGATTTAGCCCAAACGCCAGAACGTTCAGGATTAGAACCCGAACTTGGTGGAGTTTTTCGGGACTCGCCAGAGCGTTCCGGCTTAGAACCCGAGTTAGGAGGCGAACTGAGGCAAAAAGGGGTTTACGTCGATGAAATCACCTGTATCGGTTGTAAACATTGCGCTCACGTAGCCCCAAACACATTTTATATCGAACCAGATTATGGGCGATCGCGCGTCATTCGTCAAGATGGCGACTCGGAAACACAAATTGAAGAAGCGATCGACACCTGTCCGGTTAACTGCATTCACTGGGTTGATTATACAGAACTAAAGCAGCTAGAAGAAGACCGGAAATATCAAGTAATTCCCACGGTTGGATTTCCTGTTGATAGTTCGGTTATTGCTGCGAATAATCGACGCAAACGGCAGAACCAAAAAAGTGAACAACAGCGAGGTCATCATTAACCTGACTGTAAACAAGCTGGCACGAAAGAAAATCCTCAAAGCGCCTACAGCCAGGGGATTTTCTTTTATTGTCAAGAATTGTGTTCGCTGAGGAGTTTTTCAATTCTAGCTTCATCGAGGCGAGAAACAATTTTTTTCGATTCATAAATATCGCGGGTAGTTTTAGTCAAACTAATAGTTGAACCCACGGTAAATGCTAAACCCATACCCATAAAACCTTTTGTCCAAGCATCTACCGGAAGGTAAATAATCCCGATCGCCGTCGCCGAAATTGAAACAAGAAAAGAAGCCCAAACTTGAAATACCCACGCACTGCTATGATTTTGGTTCTGAGATTCTTTACTCATTAGCTTTTCCTCAACTTCAACCTTTGCAAGAGATTTTATTGCCGAATCTTGGCAGAAAATAAATTTGAGGGACACTTTAGTGATTGGAGTTAGATCTTGAAAAAAAGTCACCTGGTAAGCTACTTAAAGTGAGGAAAACCTTAGTCAAAAATAAAAGTGGCACAAAATTTCCAGACAAACTGAGAACTCGTTGCTCGTTTCGCTAACTTATAAAAATCTAAAATCAAATGACTTCTTCTCGGAACCTAGGCAAAAAATTCGGTAAAGTAGTGTGAGTATGGAGCAGGAGTGGATCTTTTGGATAACGCAGGTCTGCCGGGAAAACAACAAAAACTATCTGTTGAGCCAGTTGACGATATTCCAGAGGCGAAAAGAGAAACGCCTCCCCGAAGACAATCATCTCAGTTAAAACCTGGATTAATCATTGGTGGAGGATTAGGAATAGGCGCGATCGCGTTGGCGATCGCCATTTTTGCTAGTTCCTCTCCCCCTCAACCAGAAGTAGCTTCTTCCCCAGAAATAACCCCAACCCCAACGACGGAACCAAGTTCAACACCAACTGAAAGCAAGGAAACAGTGGAAAATATTCTGGGACACCTAGAATATCAGGAAGCACCCCAAACAGATTTAGTCCCAATTGCAGGGAACAGTAAAATTTTGCTCCGTCAAGCAGCAGCAGAAAAATTTAACCAAATGGTGGCAGCAGCTAGGGCTGAGGGGATAAAATTAGTGCCGATTTCCGGCTATCGTTCCGTGGAAGAGCAAAAATATCTCTTTTTTGATGTTAAAGCACAACGAAATCAGAATGCTTCAGAAAGAGCCGATGTTAGCGCGCCTCCAGGCTACAGCGAACATCATACAGGTTATGCTGTAGACATTGGCGACGCAAATGCCCCAGCAACGAATTTAACTCAAGCATTTGAAAATACTGCCGCCTTCCAATGGTTGTTGCAAAATGCTGCTCGTTATAGCTTTGAGTTATCATTTCCCCGTGATAACCTGCAAGGAATTAGTTACGAACCTTGGCATTGGCGTTTCGTTGGCGATCGCCATAGCTTAGAAACATTTTATAAGGCACAAAATCTCCGCAAACCAATAACTAATCAAAGATAAACAATGACTAATTATGAAATTCCTTCTCAAGATTGGTGGGTGCTGCGATGGTTGGAATTACTCGATTCCTATCGCTTTAAAAAGCGTCTGGAAAGAGGACGAAACTACGCTAGAGAAGGTAATGTTCTCAATATTGAATTTGCTGGAGCAAAAGTTTTAGCAAAAGTACAGGGTAGCGAACCAGAGCCTTATAAAGTATCTCTTTCTCTGGATGCTTTTAGCGACGAAGATTGGCATTATATCATTGAAACTATGTCGGAAAAGGCAATTTACTCGGCTAAACTTTTAGCCGGAGAAATGCCCGAAAATATTGCAGAGGTTTTTGTTACCAACGGGAAAAGTTTATTCCCTTTCAATCTCTCCGAAATTCATTCTCGCTGCACTTGTCCTGACAAAGCCAACCCCTGCAAACATATAGCCGCAGTTTATTATCAACTAGGCTCTCGTTTCAGCGAAGATCCTTTTGTCTTTTTCCAACTTCGAGGACGCACAAAAGAAGAAATTCTCGAAGCTTTACGTCAGTTACGCAGTACTAATATAGATAATAAAGAGACAAATACGTCAGTACAATCAGAACAAAAGTCAGCCAAAAATGGGGAGCAAAAATTAATCAGGATCGGTCGTCAAACTCCAGTGAAAATTGAAGATTTTTGGTACTATGACCAACCATTAGAATCATCCTTAGTAGTAATTTCTCCTCCTGTAGACAATAAAACAGCAATCGATTTTCTCGGCAACATTCCCCTATCCGTGACTGATGCACAAACAGTCAAACAGTATTTACGCGAAGTTTATCAACAAGTATCTCAGCAAGCAGTCATCTCAGCATTAAATCCGGATGAGTGAAACAACTTAACAAGTAATTCTCTTACTTGTGAGGATGGGTAGCCAAAAACAAAGCCCGCTTAAGCGGGCTAGGAAAATACATCTACTGAGTTTAGGCTACAGATAAGGAGACAAGATTTTCTGCCATTTCAAAGTTAGCCGTAACGTTTTGCACGTCGTCAAGTTCTTCTAAAGCATCGAGGAGTTTAAGTAGTAAAATTCCTTGTTCGCGATCGCTGATTTCGAGATGATTGTTGGGAATCCAACGTAATTCGGCTTCTTGTACGGGCAATCCTTTTTCCTGTAAGGTTTGATTAAGATTTTCTAGGTTGGTAATTTCAGTAAAAACTTCTGCACCTTTGCTATCTTCTTCCTCGAAAAATTCATAAGTTTGTGCGCCTCCTTCAACCGATGCTTCTAACAACTCGTCTTCAGAGATTTCTCCTTCTAACCTAACCACACCTTTTTGCTCAAACATCCAGCTTACACAACCAGTTTCACCTAAATTACCGCCATTTTTACTAAAAGCTGCCCGCAGATCTGCCGCAGTACGGTTGCGGTTGTCGGTAAGTGCTTCGATTAAAATAGCTACACCACCCGGACCGTATCCTTCATAGCGAATTTCTTCTAAACTGGCTTCATCGTTACCGAAAGTTCCTGCACCTTTAGCGATCGCTCTTTCGATATTCTCGTTGGGAATTCCGGCTGCTTTGGCTTTGTCAATTGCCGTCCGTAGTTGAAAATTAGCTGCGGGATCGGGTAAACCGTTACGCGCCGCCACAATAATCGCGCGAGATAGCTGAGTGAAGGTTTTACCCTTTTTCGCATCTACTCTCGCCTTCTGACGTTTAATATTTGCCCATTTACTATGTCCTGCCATTTATTCCCTCTAATCCTTTCTCTATGAACTCTTCAACCTATAATTTTGCGGAATAAAATCTTTTTTCTCATCTGTTACTCAATTACCTCTCTTCTCAATAATAAGTATCCTCACCTTAATTAAAGCGAATCACTTCTTCGCTTTGACTTAAATGAGCAGTATCGCCATTGAGTTCCATTTTCCACCCTTTCCTTTGACGCACTATTTTCACTAAACAGCATAAAGAAGCGTTAACTGTAGGACTTCCTCCTACTAACCCAGTAGCCGTCCCTAATACTGAGGCACCATGTCCTACTAATAAAATATCTTCTGCAAATTCCGCTACTAATTTTTTCACAGTTATTGCGGTTCGTTCCATTACTGTTTCGTTACTTTCTGGATATTCGGGAATTAGACGAAAATTGTAACTCAAATCTATCCGAGGATACTTTTGAGCTAATATTTCTAATGGTAACTTTTCTGGCATAGCACTCATCCATTCTGGATTTAACCATTCACTTAATCCTGCTTCTAATTTAATTGGTAAATCCAGTGCTTCTGCAACTTGGTACGCTGTTTGTACTGTCCGCAAAAATGGTGAAGAGAAAATGTGACTGATGTTTTCGTTCTTTAACCTTTGTCCTAATTCTTTCGCTTGGATAACTCCATCTTCGGAAAGTGGGGGATCGTAGGGACGTTGGGCTGTATTAAACCATTCGGGGTTAACGAAGTCAAGGCGATTTCCATGTCTAGCAATCCAAACTGTTTGAGGCATTATTTTTGTGCGATTGTGACTATATTTATAGCTTACCTGTGACTGAGATTTATCTCAATTCAGTGTAGTTTAGATTACATTCAATTTGGATGCGATCTGGTTTTGAAAATATTTATCTCGCGTCAAGTCAGATATTTTCTTAGGAGTAGGAGCTGAGCGAGGTATTTTCAATGATGTCAGTTTAGATAAAATAAAGGTAAACATTTTGTTTTTTAAGGTCTTTTCAAGTTGCTTTTATTGACCATAAAATGGATGAGTTTGCGTTTTTTGAACGCTAGGATAAAAAAATAATATTTTGCAATTATTTACTACAACTTTTTCAAGGCGAATTCTCGGAAATCATTGAGATACGATATATTTTTGCTGTTTCGTGTCTAACTGGTCAAGAAATTGAACTGCGATCTCGTTGACTCAAACGTTCATTCGTGCTTTAATTAGTATAATTTGAAGATCGTGTCAAGTTGGTGAGCTCCGCTACGCTTCATTTCGATATAATAAAAGACTAAATCGTGTAAAAGGGCGATCGCCACTACTGATTTTGTTTGACTTCAGCCAAATTTCTCTCGAAATGTTTGCAAAGGATGCAGCCCTAGGGCTTTTCAATGGGTATGCTAATAACGGAAGAGAGAATTTATTGACCAAACTGAGATTTTTGTTTCTCAGTAAAGTTACAATTGTTAATATAGATTTGTAAAGAAGCTAAATTGACTTAATGGTAGTCCAATAAATTAATCTTTTCTTAGGAGGATTGACAAAAATAAAGACTTAAGGTAAATTCGACAAGCTGCAAAAATTAGAGTTGTTGACGTAATCTAACTACAATTCCTTCTCATACATAAACTATCTGGGGCGAGCAAGATGCTCGCACTTACTGTAATTTTCGAACGCTCCTATTCGACGAACAATGAAAACTGCTCAAAATACTACCGATACAGTTCGGACTTACCTGCGCGAAATCGGTCGCGTTCCCTTGCTGACTCACGAACAAGAAATTCATTACGCCAAGCGAATACAGCGATTAGTTGCCTTAGAAGAAATAAAAGAAAAACTGGCGAAAAAGTTAAGCAAAGAGCCAACTCTGAAACAATGGGCGGAGGCTGCGGAACTAACAGAAGCGGAATTACGCAAGCAGATAGCTGCCGCAGAAACAGCCAAGCGGAAAATGGTGGAAGCAAATTTACGCTTAGTAGTTTCAGTTGCGAAAAAATATATCAAGCGCAATCTCGACTTGCTGGATTTAATTCAAGAAGGCACGATCGGGATGCAACGGGGAGTAGAAAAATTTGACCCAACCAAAGGTTATCGTTTTTCTACCTATGCTTACTGGTGGATTCGTCAAGCAATCACTCGGGCGATCGCCGAAAAAAGTCGTACGATTCGCTTACCGATCCACATTACCGAAAAGCTGAATAAAATCAAGAAAGCCCAACGACAACTGGCTCAAGAACTAGGTAGAGCCGCAACGATCGCGGAACTAGCCGCCGAATTAGACTTAGAACCCAAACAAGTGCGAGAATTTCTCGAACAAGGTCGTCAGCCTCTTTCTTTGGATTTGCGCGTCGGCGACAATCAAGATACCGAATTAGGAGATTTATTAGAAGATGACGGTCAATCTCCAGAAGATTATGCCACTCAGTCATTACTTCAGTTAGACTTAGAAAAACTGATGGCAGATTTGACTCCTCAACAAAGGGAAGTGCTGAAATTAAGGTTTGGACTCGGTAACGAGCTACCTCTAACCTTAGCCAAAATTGGCGATCGCCTGAATATCAGTCGCGAACGAGTCAGACAAATCGAGCGGGAAGCACTAACAAAATTACGCAAACGTAAAGCTGATATGCGAGAATATCTGGCAAGCTAAGTGTAATCTAGTTAATGGGTGGGAGAACCCGATGCTCTTGGTTCGGTTCCACGGACTCCAGCACTGCTAAAAAATTGTTACATTAAATAGCAAATAGCACTGTGTTTGATGTAGAAAATCTTGCCAGGAAAATAACGTCCAGCACTCACTAAAAAGCTAGGAGGTAACAAGTGAACAACCAACCAAATCGTTCTCAAGAATATTTTAGTGGCGATGGCTCTTCAGCTAACGATCTGTGGCATTACGTGCAAAATCTCACGCCGGAAACCATTGCCCAACTTTCTAAACCTAACTCACAAGAAGTGTTTCAGGTTATGGAACGCAATATTATTGGCTTGTTGGGAACTCTCCCTTCAGAACATTTTGGCGTGAGCATCAGTACCAGTAGAGAACATCTCGGACGCTTGTTAGCCTCGGCGATGATGAGCGGTTATTTTCTTCGCAATGCCGAACAAAGAATGAAGTTTGAGCAGTCTTTTCACTCTGCCGATCGTGGTTCCCAAAGTAACTCTTAGCCAGTTTTCTGCAAGAAATAATTATCCCGCTCCCAGTTTCGGACTGGGAATTTTAATTGCTAAAATTTGATTCCGTTTCGCTATTTGAGCAAAATATTCCTTGATAGCTAGTAAGCTTAGGAATGTCTTAATAGTTAATTCCATGTCACAAGTTTCTTCCCCCTTACCTCATAAAATTATCGGTGTAGCAGCGATAGAAAACGACCGGGGACAAATTTTAATTGACCGCAGACGAGCTTCAGGTTTGATGGGGGGGCTTTGGGAATTTCCTGGTGGAAAAGTGGAAGCTGGTGAAACTGTCCCAGAATGTATTCAGCGAGAAATTTTAGAAGAATTAGCTATTGAGATCGAAGTAGGAGAGCATTTAATTACCATTGACTACACTTATAGCGAATTTAGTCTTACCTTAATCGTTCATATCTGTCGTCACCAAAGCGGAATACCCCAGCCAATTGAATCTGAGGAAATTCGTTGGGTAAGTGTGGAACAATTGGATCGCTTTGCCTTTCCTGAAGCTAACCAATACATTATTGCAGCTTTGCGCGATCGCCAGAGAGAATTGGGGATTGGGAGACTGGGAAGAGGGGGAGGATAAGGGGGACAGGGGGACAAGGAGGACAAGGGGGACAAGGGAGACAAGGAGGACAAGGGGGACAAGGAGGACAAGGGAGACAAGGAGGACAAGCAAGATAAACTGTTCACTGATAACTGTTCACTGTTCACTGATAACTGAACCCAATCCCCAATCCCCAATCCCCAGTTTCCCAATTTAAGATATTTTAAGTAATATTAAGGAAGAAGAAAAAAAATTAATAAACCTTTCTTTAGTACAAACAGAACTTGCTAGATCGAAAAATCACCCAATCGGGTGAGCCAGATATATGAAGTATCCCATTGGTAATCAAAGTATGTTGTAAGTGTCTGGCTGAGGGATCTTTCCAGCCAGCGACAGGTAAGGGAGCGCAACAGAGCTAGTCAAGTTTTTTCCCAAAGCAGCAAACTCGACGAGCAACAACAGGAGTAACCGTGAGCCAAAAAGCCCCAGAAGATGAAAAATATCAGCTCGATGGCTCGGCACTTGCCAAGCTTGATGAGCATGGCTCAATTGAGTCAGAAACAAACCCAGATGCAGAATTAACTTCAGAGCCGCCAAGAAAAAATTGGCGCTCCGGAGGGCTAAATTTATTTATTGGTGTAGGTTTGGGGATTGCGCTGGCATTTATGGGAATGCGTTTTGTCTCTCCTAGCCAGACGACGGAAACTTCTGCTCAAGTGCCAGCTAGAGAAACTTCTCAACCTGGTAGAAGCGTCACTGTCGCCGAAGTAACTTCCTCGCGGCTCGATCGCGCGATCGCGGCGACTGGTACTGTGGCGGCTTGGGAAATGACTCCGGTTTCTCCTCAAGCTACTGGATTAAAAATTGAAAGTATATTAGCAGATGAAGGAGATTTTGTCAAGACTGGACAAGTAATGGCAATTCTCGATGACTCGTTGTTGCAAGCAAGTTTAGCAGAAGCAAAAGCTGCTGTTGCCCAAGCTGAGGCGCGTTTAGCTGAATTAAGAGCGGGTAGTCGCTCGGAAGAAATTGCCCGCGCTCGGGAAAATCTCCGCAGTGCTGAAGCAGCAGTAGCCAGTGCGGAAGCGAAACTAGAATTAGCTCAAACACGAGTTGAACGCAATCGGATTTTAGCAGATGCAGGTGCGATCGCGCGCGATCGCTTCGATGAAATCCTTAATGAAGAGCGTAGCAATCAACTCTCTCTCGAACAAGCTAAAGCCCGTCGTGACGAAGCCCAACAGCAATTAGCCGAAGTGGAAAAAGGTCCGCGTCAAGAAGTTATTGCGGCAGCAGAAGCAGAAGTCGCCCGCGCTGAAGCTCAAGTACAATCAGTCCTAGAGCAACTTGACGACACCAGAGTGGTAGCACCAGTTAACGGTGAAGTAGCTGAAAGAAATGCTCGCTTGGGGGATGTTACTTCTGGGAGTCAACCACTGTTTAAATTAATTGAAAACGGACGCTTAGAATTGATTTTAAAAGTTCCCGAAACCCAGCTAACCCAAATTAGTCCGGGACAACCAGTTAAAATTACTTCTGATAGCGATCGCGATTTACAAGTTACTGGTGAAGTACGAGAAATCTATCCAACGGTAGATGAAAACTCTCGTCAGGCACAAGTAAAAATCAATTTACCCGCTACAGAAAATTTACGTCCGGGAATGTTTTTGCGAGCAGAAATTATTACTCAGTCAACATCAGGTTTGACTGTACCTTACGATGCCATTCAACCTCAAAGCGAGAATACAGCGATCGTTTTTGTCGTGCAAGCCGATAACAGTGTAGCTGCGAAAGAAGTGACAATTGGCACAATTATGCCTGAAAAAGAAGTAGAAATCAAAAGCGGTTTGAATTCTGGCGAAAGGGTAGTAGTTAAAGGTGCAGCTTATCTTAAAGATGGCGACAAAATAGAAATAGTTGCCACTGAGTAGAAAAATATTAGCAACAGAGTTGGAAATCCCTGTTAAAAAAATTAATTTTTCTCAAGCAAACTCAGCAAATTGGACTTAGTTAAAACCTAACTTTGACTATTAAACAACAAGAGAAAACTAATCCCAAATTCTCAATTTCCACTGGTAACTGCTAACTGATAACTGATAACTGAAAAATGTCTTTCCACGTCTCCGCCTGGTCGATCAAAAATCCAGTTCCCACGATTGTTTTATTCTTAATCTTGGGAATAGTTGGCTTAATGTCATTTTTTTCCCTGGGAATTGACGACAATCCGAATATTGACATACCCATAGTACAGGTACAAGTAACCCAACCCGGTGCCGGACCAACCGAACTAGAAACTCAGATTACCAAAAAAGTAGAAGATGCCGTTGCGAGTTTAGGTAACATCGACGCAATTAACTCCACAGTTACCGATGGTAATTCGACAACCACAATCGAATTTGAATTAGGAACAGATAGCGATCGCGCGACGAATGATGTCCGGAATGCAGTTGCTCAAATTCGTCAAGATTTACCTCAAGATGCTAACGAACCGATCGTTCAGCGTTTAGAATTTGCTGGTGGGGCGATAATGACTTATGTTGTTGCTTCCGAACAGCGATCGGTCGAACAATTGAGTAATTTAGTAGACCAAACTATTAGCCGTGAATTACTTAACGTTTCCGGAGTCGCCCAAATTAATCGACTCGGAGGTGTAGATCGCGAAATTCGCATTGACCTCGATGCCGAACGGTTACAAGCTTATGGCATTACCGCGACTCAAGTCAACGACCAAGTAGGCGCTTTAAACATAAATTTACCAGGAGGTCGTGCCGAAGTTGGTGGTGGCGAACAAAATATTCGGACATTAGGTAGTGCGAGGACAGTTGAAGAGTTAAAAAGTTATCGAGTTGTACTTCCGGGTGGTGCGACTGTACCTTTAACCGATTTAGGAACTGTTGAAGATAGTTACGCCGAACCCCGTAATGCAGCTTTTTTCAATAATCAACCGGTAGTTGCTTTTTCCGTTTTGCGGAGTACAGGTAGTACCTTAGTTACCGTCGAAGAAGGGGTAAGAAAACAGGTAGAAAAACTACGCACTACCCTTCCCGAAGATATTGAATTAGAGTTAATTTTCACTCGCGCCAACTCAATCCGCGACTCATTTCGAGCAACAATTGACTCATTAGTAATTGCTTGCATCTTGACCACGATCGCCGTAGGCTTGTTTTTACGCGATTGGCGAGCAACTTTAATTACTTCTATGGCGCTACCTTTGTCAATTATTCCCACGTTCATCGTGATGCAGAGTCTCGATTATACCCTCAATGAGATGACATTATTGGCATTAGCGCTGGCGATCGGTAACTTGGTTGATGATGCAATTTGTATGATTGAAAACATCGACCAACATATTGAAATGGGCAAAAAGCCTTATAAAGCTGCCCTCGATGCTGCTCGGGAAATTGGTTTGGCGGTAGTCGCTACCACAGCCACGATTGTCGCGGTATTTTTGCCTGTAGCCTTTATGGGTGGGATTCCGGGGCAATTTTTTCAACCCTTTGGTGTAACGGTGGCTGTCTCAACCATGTTTTCAACTTTGGTTGCTTGTACGATGACACCGATGCTGAGTGCTTATTTACTGAAACCAAAAACTAGTAAATTAGGACAAGGCAAGAAAGAAAGAACGACAAGTTCTCAGTTATTGGCTAGGTTTTGGCGCTTAGGTGGTGCAAAGAAACACGATCCGGCTAATTCCCAAACAGCAGTTACTAATTCCCCAGCCAGCAAGCGCATTCAACCTTATCGTGGAATGTTGACTTGGGCGCTAAGACATCGGATTACTACCTTATTGTTAGCGATCGCCTTTTTTATTGCCAGTCTTCAGCTTGTTCCTTATATTCCCAAGGGTTTATTTGATAGCGGCGATACAGGTTTAAGCTTAGTATCGATTGATTTACCTCCAGGTTCGACACTGAGCGAAACCGAACAAGTAATTAAACAAACTACCGATTTATTGCAGGGAAATCCCGCCGTAGAAAGCGTTTTTGCCAGCGCGGAAAAGATCGATACTGCTACAGTCTACGCTAATTTAGTACCGAAAGCAGAGCGATCGCTTTCTCAGCAGGAATTTGAACAACAGATGCGAGAAGATTTTCGTCGCATTCCTGGTGCGCGGGTGAGTTTCCGCAGTCAAGGGGCTGGTGGTGGTGGGAAGGATTTATCGATCGTCCTCAAAAGTGATAATCCTGAAGCCCTTCAACAAGCGGCTGAGGCTTTAGAAACGCAAATGAGTCGAATTCCGGGCTTAGTAGAAATAACATCGAGTGCGAGTTTAGTCAAACCAGAAATTGTCATTGTACCCGATCGCGATCGCGCGGCGGATTTGGGGGTTTCGGTACGAGATATTGCCCGCACTGCAAGTTTGGCTTTAATTGGCGATAATGAGTCCAATCTGGCTAAGTTTAATTTACCCGATCGCCAAATTCCGATTCGGGTGCAACTGAATCCCGAACAGCGATCGGATCTCGATACCTTAAGAAATTTGCGGGTTCCCAGTCAGGATGGTTCTCTAGTTCCTCTCACCGCAGTCGCAGACATCCGTTTAGCAAGCGGTTCGGCGCAAATTGACCGTTTCGATCGCCGTCGTCAAGTCTCCGTGGAAGCGAATTTAGAAGGAATTTCTTTAGGCGATGCGTTAGAACAAGTTCGGGCTTTACCAGCAATGAATCCGCTTCCTCCAGAAGTTACCGAGGAACCTGCTGGAGATGCGGAAATTATGCGCGATATTTTTAGTCGCTTTGTCACAGCTTTAGGGCTAGCGGTGCTATCAATTTATGCAATTCTTGTCTTGCTCTACAACAACTTTCTTTATCCATTGGGAATTTTGGTCGCTTTACCTCTTTCCCTTGGTGGTGCGTTGCTGGGGCTGTTGATTACCCAAAAAGAATTGGGCTTGTTTGCGTTAATTGGGATTGTACTCCTGATGGGGTTGGTGACAAAAAACGCCATTTTGTTAGTAGACTTTGCCTTAGAGAACGAAAGGCGGGGATTACCGCAGTTTCGGGCTGTCGTTGAAGCTGGAGTCTCGCGCTTGCGTCCGATTTTAATGACCTCAATTTCCACGATCGCCGGAATGCTACCCATCGCTTTAGAATATGGTGCAGGTGGTGAAGTGCGATCGCCAATGGCGATCGCTGTAATTGGTGGTTTTTCTACTTCCACACTCTTAACTCTGGTCGTCGTACCAGTAATTTTTACCTATGTAGACAATACGATCCACTGGTTCAGCAAAATGTTCAATCGCTCCGAAGACGATATCGAAGATCCTGGAGCGATCGAACCTAAAAATGTTAATTAATTAATGAGAAATGAGGTATGCAATCCTCATTTTTCATTCAATTTATGCCCCAGGCATATTACCAGTTGCACCGCGACTAGCGCCTCCTTTATCCTTATGATGCCATTGACCATCTTCACCTCGTTCGTAGCTATTTTTAACTGAATTCCAAGCTACTTCCCTGGCACTTTCTTCACTCATTCCATCGGAAGAAGCACTATTAAACGCAGCCATAAAAATTTGCTGCGCTCCTTGGGGGAGGTTTTCTTTAATATTTTCTGACTAGAGCGAATTTTGGCGATCGACAAATAGCAATTTGTAGGTTTTGCAACAAATATTTAACACAAGTAACGCCACTTATCCATTTTTGAGATAATTACTATTAAATTAACTCAAACTCTATCCATATACTTGGCAAATTGTCAATTTTTTTTTTGCAAAATGGGTAAATTTATCTACGAAAAATCTGTTTCCTCTCTGGGTTATCTTATTATCCCCTTTATCTACGGTAAAGCTGACGGAAACCCTATTTATTCTTATGCTTTACTTTCCGAAGAAGGACACAAAAATCACTTACATAAAGCGGAAAATCCAGCCAGACTTTATTCTAGTAATTTGGAAGAAATTATTCTTATTGCTAAAAAAAATCTTGATGAATGCGTAAAAAAAATTAGTAAAAATGATTATTTTCAGCAACGCTACACTTACCAAAAAAATTTAATTATCCTCCATCAAGAAACAGGAAAATGTTTTTACGACCATTATCCTCCTAATGAATTGAGAAATATTGCTGCACCCAAACTATTTACTAACCCTAGTGATTGTCTTAATTGGGTTAAACAAGGATTAGACCAAAATCGAGTTACATAAACAAATAAATAAAATTGAACTTTAGCGCGGGTAAAATACCCGCAATCATTTATCAATCAGCCTCGTTCATAAGAATAAATATCTCCCTCTTGCTTAAACAAATCAGCCGATTTTTCGCTGAGAAATTGCAAATCTGCCGAATCTATGTTAGCTTGCAAAGCTTCTATATTACTTTGAATTTGACCGCGTTCTAAAGTTAAACCAGAAATTACTGCACCCACTCCAGGTTGATTTTTCACCCAATTTAAGGCAACTTGAGCAATAGTAAGCTCGTATTTTCTCGCTACTTGTGCTAAAGCATTAAGCATTTCTTGAACTGGCGACCATCCACCATGACGCATAATCACACTACTATAATAAAAACCCCGTGCGTGTTCGTTTTCTGGTGGTGGTGACTTAACACCGCGAAACTTATCAGCCAGAAAACCACCTACTAACGGACCGTAGGTTAGCAACATGATTTCTTTTTCCAGACACAATGATTGCATCGAATTTTCGACACGGCGATCGATAAGACTGTATTGTACTTGATTAGTAGTAATTGGTGCAAATTGAATTGCCTTTTTAAGCATTGGTGTATTAAAATTAGTTACACCTAATTGACGAATTTTGCCTTGTTCGACAAGTTGAGCAAAAATTTCGAGAGTAGAAGTAAAATCCAGTTGAGGATTTTGCCAGTGTATTTGTACTAAATCAAGAGTTTCACGCTGTAAATTTCGCAATGAATTTTCGATTTTGCTACGAACTTGATTAGCAGTAGGAATATTACCAAACAAGACAGCCTTCGTCAAAATTGTACAATCTCTTCCTTTCAACAAACGCCCTAATAATTTTTCGCTGCGTCCATAAATATCAGCCGTGTCAAAATGAGTTACTCCCCAAGCTAAATAAGTATCGAGAGTGCGTTCAACTTCTGTTTCTGAAAGATATTTCCAACTGCGGTTATCCAGTTGCCAACAGCCGACAATTAAAGGCTCAGAAATTACACTTGATTCTGCGTTCATTTGTGTAGAATACTCTTATTCTCCGTAAACAGTAATAACAATGTGACGCTGACGAGGTTTAATATCACATTCGAGATGAAAAATTTGCTGCCAAGTCCCTAAAGCTAGTTTACCATTCCTTACGGGTACAGTTAATTCTGGACCGAGCATTGTAGCTTGTAAATGAGAATGTCCATTTCCATCATGCCATGTTTGTTCGTGTCCATAATCTCGACTTGGCGGCATTAATTTATTTAAAATTTCCGGTAAATCTCTTTGTAAGCCCGGTTCAAATTCAATAGTACCAATAGCGGCGGTACTCCCAATATTAAAAATGTGAGCAATTCCGGTTTTAATTCCCGAATTTTTAACAACATAATTTACTTTATCTGTCAAGTCGTGCATATCACCGTTAGCATCGGTTGAAAGTTCAATTTGTTCCTGATAAACCATATATTTACCCTCAATTAATTATTCGCTGAACAAGTTTAAAGGTAAATGACCGTAGACTCCATTTACCCGATCATCTTCCGACTGACAAGAAACAAGTACGCCGCGATATTCCCCCGTATAAGAATCAAGATAATAAGCTTTTTTCTGAGTATTGTACTTGATATAAACTGGCTTTTCCACTGGAGTTATTGCCGCAGAATCAAAATTAGATTGATAACCCATTGCTTGCAAATAACTAGACAAAGCAGCAAAACCCTGTTGGGAATTATCCGCACAAATGCCTAAATTTTCTGACTCCGACAAACCAGAAATCAGCAACAAAGCTTCACGCAACTGCTTTTTTTCAGCTACTGACTCAACCTCTTTAACCTGAGTACAGCTAAACCTATCCAAAATTTTTCTTGCTTCCTTAACAGTAAATCCAACTTCATCTTCAATAGACATTTACTACCTCTTTGCATCTTTGCGCCTTTACGCAAAATATTAAATCACAAATTATCAAAACTCGATCTATCTTCGGGAACAACAATCGCGCGATCGCACTTGAGTGTAGAATTAATCAGTCGCACTTGGTATACTGTCATCGCTGCAACTACATCTAAGTTTCCCCATGTATTTTAAACTACCAAAGGGGAGTTTTGTCTATAGCGATCGCTATCCTCTCAATTTATCTTCCTCAGTATACTGTTAAGTTGCCTAGGGCAACCAAAAATTAGGTAAGAAATTTTTCCCCCACTCTCGAATTGTCTGATTAACATTCCTCGCTGCTTGAATATGAGGTTCGTCTGGTTCCACAGGAATAATATTAGCTTTTTCCCCAAAACCAAAGCGTTCGATAACTAAATTTGCTGCTTCCAAACCAGTAACATAAGCTTTTTCTTGCGACCACGAACCATGACGAGTTACAATCCAATCGCCACTCATAAACAAATTAGGAATATTCGTCTTGGCTGGTAAGAGATACTGATAGCTACCGGGCGCAAAATGTGTTACTCCTTGAGATACGCGAATCACACTACTATCGATTACTTTTGCTTGCTTAAACTCCGGTACACAAACAGATAAATCACGATGTACTTTCGCGACAATTTGCTCATCTGTCATCGGTAATAATTGATTCGCATGATAAAAATCTGCTTCAATTACACTACCTGGTTCATCTTGATATTCATCCTGCAAACTATTCAAATCAAAAAATGTCCAACCCGTGGTTGAGTCAAAACCAAAACAAGCATTAGAAGGAAGCGGAACAAACACTTTGCGGTCGAACCATAAGCGAGTTGCTAAGACATCAATTGCACCTAAATTTTGTAAATCGAGAAACTGACGATAATTTTTTAAAGTGGAACTACCAGCGACAATTTTTTTCACTCCCTTAACACTAACTGCCGAAATTACTGCATCGGCTGTAAAAATTTCCTCCCCACAAACCACCGCTTTCGCATTACCTGTTTCATCGAGAAGAATATCATCAACTCGTTGATTAGTTAGTACCTTTCCGCCCAGCTTTTCAATTTGCTGTACCCAAGGTCGAAAAATCATTTCTCCGACCGTTCCTCGACACCAGACGACATCAAAATCGGGTTGGTGAGCCAAAATGAAGTAATAAAGCATTCCCAAAGCTGCGGCGGCGGAACACTGTTCTCCGGGAGCAAATAAACCAACTAAAAGCATCGGTTCAAAACTATCTTTGTAGAGTCGTTCGGAAACAGCAAATTGTTTGAATAATTCCCTAGCAGTTATTTTATCGTAGCGTCGCCAAGCTTCGTCAGAATTATCAAAATCAATTACAGCATAAAGCAAAGGTAAAGCCGAAAGTCGGTCAATTAAAGGTAAGCGTTTGAAGCGAGTATAAAGGAAAGTTCCGAGAGGAGTAGGAAGCCGAGGTTCTTCTTGAAATAAAGGTGATTCTACTTCTAATCCTGCGGGAGAATATTGAGAAGAACGAGTAAAAGGAGTAAAAGGATTTAAACCTAATTCTTCCACTAAACTAAAGATATTTTTGTAGGGATACCAAAAACCATGAATACCACCTTCTACCGAACGTCCTCCCGCAGTTTTCCAACCTGCAACTAAACCCCCAGGATAAGGTGCAGCTTCAAGTAAAGTAACCTGATAACCTTGTTTAGCTAAATGATAAGTTGCAGCCAAACCAGCCCAACCAGCACCGATGACAACTATTTGTTTTTCTGTAGACATTATTTACCTCACGTAGCTCTTATTTTAGGATGCCATAAAATGCGCGATTGGGCAAAGCCCAGCGCCGCTTACGGCGATCGCTTAAAATTATTTCTGGTATAATCAAATATAGCGATTAAATAAAATAGTAAACAACAAAAAAATTATGTCTACACCAACTAATGAAACTAGCATTACTCTGAAGCTAAGTTCAGAACATATTGAAAGACTTGAAAAAGCGGCTGCTATGACAGGACTTAGTTTGAATGATTACATCATCCATCAAGCTTTAAGTGCAGCAATTGAAGATATTGCTAATTATGACCGGATGGTTCTCTCTGACCGAGATAGAGATATATTTATGGAAGCATTAGAAAACCCTCCAAAAGCAAATGAAGCTTTGAAAGCAGCGATTAAAGAGCATCAAGAAAAATACGGGAAGTGGTAAGCTGTGGAATTTATTTTTCTTCCCATAGATAGTAGCGTAAGGAGAGATGATTTTGATTGTGGTGTCCCCGCATTAAATGATTACTTGAAAAGATATGCTCGACAGAATCACGTTAAAGGCATTGCTAAGACTTTTGTGGCAATTTTTGATTCAGAAAGTAGACAAGTTGTCGGCTATTATTCTCTGAGTATGGGTCAAATTGAGTTTACATCTTTACCGGAACAGTATCGAAAAGGATTACCGCGTTATCCTCTTCCTGCTATGCGTATTGGGAAATTAGCTGTAGATTTATCCATGCAAGGGAGAGGGCTAGGAAAAGCTTTATTAGTTAAGTGTTTTCTTAGTGCAGTTAGTCTTTCTTCAGAGGTAGGAATATTTGCCGTAGCAGTTGATGCGATTAATGAACAAGCAAAGCAATTTTATTTGAAATATGGTTTTCTTCCTTTAGAAGGTGAAGCATTTTCTCTTTTTATTCCTATTAGTACAGTGAAAGAAGTTATCGACTAAAGACGAGATAGTTTTTTCGATTTCTTCCTTGGGATAGTTTATTTCTTAGGAGCAAGAGGTTTAAGCTATAACTGTTGAATGTATATGATGAGCAATTATTTATGAGTCAAAATGCGGAAAATAAAGCGCCGGAAAAGAAAGAACCAGAAACTGTTAAGGTTGAAGAGTTAGTAAGTACGCCGAATAAAGTTCAGAATAACACTCCACAGGAACTTGCTGATAATCCCGCAGTTACACCGCAAATGATTAACGATCCCAAGGACGATCGCGGCGATTTGAGTAGGGATTAGAATAAGATAGCCGAACTTGTAAACGGGCGGCTATAGAGTAGCCCGCCTATGCGGGCTAGTATAACATTAATCAAACATTTACAAGCAATGTGATGCTTTCTCTCCCGACAATAGTACAAATATCTCCAGGTTTTAGAGTCTTCTGACAAGTTGGGTTGGAGAGTTTTGCTGGGTAAAAACTTCCCTGAAAAGCTACTCTCCCTGGTTTGTCTGGTGCGATCGCTACTGTCACTCTTCCTGAAATTAACTTTTCAAACATTACTGGTTGAGGAATCAATCGCGAACTAAACATAATTTCTTCTTCCCTAAAGTAGATTTTTTGCCAAAGTAGTATTCAATTTTCCCCAAACCCACCTCGGAATTTGGGAGGCTGATTTGAACTTATTTAAGTAAGATAGGTTACTGTAAATGTCCTGACAATTTCGATAATCTTTGATATAGTTATCCTATAGTTATTAAGAAGATTATCGGGAGTCTGTGATTGATATTTCTACAAATGTGAGTTGAACTTTACCAATGATGATTTGCAGAACCTTTTGTGAATCAAAATCAAATTAATTCACAAATGTGGACAATCATAACTAGAGAAGATACTGTCGAGCGAAAAAGTAGCGAGACGCATTAATGACTATCATAGCTGAACCCGTAAATGGGCAACTATAGCAGTGAACAGTGAACAATAAACAACGATCGGAGCCTATGTTAGCAAGGTTTTCCGAAAGTGAGGATGTCTTGAGCGATCTCGTTCTCTGCTCTAGGCTAAAATTTAAGCGACGCTACCGCGTTTACGGGTTTCTTTGTAAGATGTACCGACGTTTTTCAAGCCAGCGCGGATCATTTGCTGTTCTAAAAGGGCGAAGAAACGGGCGCGATCGCCGCCTCTGACTACTGCTTGGTTGTGAGATTCAGCGAGGGCGACTGGATAGCCGTAACCTTTGTACACCTGTCCTAACATAATACCCAGAGATTGCTCGAATAATTCTGTATCCTCTGCTACCCAAGCGGGAACTTCTATTCTGGCGATTTCTGTGCCAACGTGAACGTAACAGAAGTATACTTGCAATGATTCATCGTAAAGTTCGAGGATTTTCGCGGAACTTTTCCACAAAGGTCCTCTTTGTCCTGGTTCTAATATATTTGCCCAAAGTGTGGCATCGCGCAAGGGATCGATAACTTGACAAGGATAGCGATCGCTTAAATTGCTACAATTAACCACACAGTTTGGTGTCTCATGAGTACAAGCTTGTAAACGCAAAAAGTTCACAGCTTCGATGCTCCGAGAGGCGCTAAGATAACCCATTAAAGGAATTTTACTTTGTCGCAGTTCCTCCCAAGCTGCCAAAATCGGTAAAAGAATTGTCTCTCTGGCTTCTAGGGGTAAGTTCTCAATAAACCATAAAATCAAAGAACCGTCTACAAGTGCTAAATTAGGTTCATAATGTGCGCCAGGAGGGTTTACCCAATTACTCGCCATTTCTGCTAGCATTTGGGCTTCGGAAACTGTGCGTCGGTAGCCCATCCATTCATCAGTGCGAATACCCCATTGCTTCGAGACATAAAGGTCTTCTGGGCGGTAAAATACTTCGGGGATGCTATCGAGAAGCGGATGTAAACTTTGTCCGTAGTGTAACATTACCCGACCGATATTGATTAAATAACAATAGGCGATTTCGTGGTGAGAAGGAGATATTTGCGAACCATCGGTAGCAAAGACGCTGTGAGTGTAGGGAGGGGCTTTGAGGTAAATTTTAGTATCGAGAGGTTCCACAGGGCAAGCAGCCGCAAAAATTAGGCGATCGCGCCATTTTTGATGAGAGTCTACTAACTCTATCTGTCTTGCTTGACTTTCTCCCAGTAAATTTTCCGCTAATTCCAAACGTTTGCGACTCGCCAACGCTTCTTTGGTAAGATGTTGGCTAATACCGGGAATTTGTCCTGTGAGTTTGGCTAAGTCAAGCATAATCGTACCCAGTAATGTTAATTCCAGGCGGAAAAATCTTGAGCAAACTGTTGCAAAGATAGTAAACTTATGCTTGGATTTTCCTGCGCTGTTTGACGATCTTTTTCGGTATTGTAGCCCCAATCGGCTAAATATAAACTAATTGTGTCTAAATCTTTTTGTTTTTGTACCGACTGAAGGGTTTTCAGTCGATCTTCGACAAACCAAACTTGGAGATCGTCTTTTTCTGCTAGGTTGATAATCTGACGTAAGGTTTGATGTTTGGGAGACTTTGCTTCTTTTCCAATTATCGACTCTGGGGACAATTCAATTCCTGCTTGTTGTAATAATTTTTTCGCGAAGCGTCCTTCTTTGGTAGTGATAATGAATAATTGAGTTGTGCTATTACTAATTACATTTTGCACTTTTGCGACGACACCAGGATAAAAGCGATGCAAACTCAACCAACCATCAAGATCCGTTTTAATCCAATTATCCCTAACATTATCTAACTTTGCGCCAATTTCCGCACCAGCTAAATTTTCTGCTGCGACAATTTCCGCCGCCACCTCAGACCAACTTTGTGATATTCTAGCTTGTGGAAATCCTAAAATCAGCGATCGCAACAAGATCGGCATTTCCCAGCCTATCTCAATTACCGGGCGTAGTCGATAGAAACTTTCAGCAAATTCCTCTAAATCTTGTTTACTCTCATTCTCCCAAATAAGTCGATAAGTTTTCACTGTCGTCTGAAAATACTCCTTTAACCCATCACAGACAACACCATCAAAATCCAAAGCTAGAATCGTCGGAGCATTCGCTGACATAATTCCTCTCGCTACAACACCCAAGCTTAATCATGCCATAAATTTAGTTCCCAATCAGTATTCTAGTTCGTAGTCAGCGCTTTAGCGCTGCCTATTTCCAGCCCACAAACTGACAACTAGAAAAAATCACCAATTTAGTTCCTAACCAGTATTCTAGTTCGTAGTCAGCGCTTTAGCGCTGCCTATTTCCAGCCCACAAACTGACAACTAGAAAAAATCACCAATTTAGTTCCCAATCAGTATTCTAGTTCGTAGTCAGCGCTTTAGCGCTGCCTATTTCAAATTCAGTTAATCATCAACTATATATACCAATAGTAAAATTTGTAGAGATATTGCATTTTAGTCTCTACACCAAGTAGTTAAATATTTTCACACATCACATACTCTTACTATATAGCGGACAAGGCTTGTCCTGAGCGTAGTCGAATGGATGCCCGCACTCCTAAAACAGCTAAAATATAATCATCTCATTAAAGCGGAAAATCATGGTAAAATCCTTAACAAAAAACTTTACCTTTGCCGAATTTATTACCTGGTATCCTAACACAGAAGAACGCTATGAACTTCATGAGGGAATTGTTGTCAAAATGCCTAAACCTACTGGGAAACATTCCTCTGTTACTGGCTTCCTCATGGAAGAATTAATCCTGACAATTATCCAAATGGGAAAGCGTGGAATTTGGACAATTCCTAGAGAGTCAATTGTGAAGTCAAGCAACGGTAAATCTGGCTATGAACCCGATATTATTGTACTCGATCGCTTGGCGATCGCTAATGAACCTCGTTGGGAAACTGAATCAGTAATTGAAAACGCTAGTTCAGTTAAACTTATTGTCGAAGTTGTCAGTACAAATTGGCGAGATGATTATTTCAAAAAACGAGCAGATTATGAAGAAATGGGTATTCCTGAATATTGGATTGTTGATTACGCAGCCCTTGGAGGACGGAACTTTCTCGGCAACCCAAAACAACCGAAATTATCAGTGTATAATCTTATCGAGGGAGAATATCAAGTTAGTCAATTTCAAGGTACTGAAAGAATTATTTCACCAACATTTACCACATTTAATCTCTCTGCGGAACAAATTTTTCAAGCTAGTCAGTAATTAGTCCGCAATGCTGTTTATTTAAACCTGTTTTTTAATTAGTATTTAAGCAAGTTTATCCTAATTAATCCCTATAACTAGCTACAATAATGTACAGTAATCTTAGAATAAGCTTTTAGTTTCCATACAGCACATTGATAGTGGGTAAATAAATTAGCTCAGATCCTCATAATTAACCATAGCTAAAAAACAGCGACCAAGATAGGATCTACCGCTACAATATTCTACCATTTTAGCTGGTAGTACGGGCATCCATTCGACTACGCTCAGGACAAGCCTTGCCCGCTATAATCATCTGTTACCCTAGATGACTAATTAACCGGATTTGATATTATTTCACGCTAGAAATATTTCGCCTTGTCTACCATTTTAGCTGGTAGTGCGGGCAAGATGCCCGCTATAATCATCTGTTACCCTAGATGACTAATTAACCGGATTTGATATTATTGCACGCTAAAAATATTTCGCCTTGTCTATTTCCATAAATTTTGATTAAAAATCTATTGACAAAATTTATGGAAATAAACTTTTGATTTATATTTAAGCAAAATCAATTATTTAACCTAGTTTAACTATTCTTAATTTAGCGATCGCAAGCTGTTATTTTCCAAAACAAAATATTGAGTTCTTACCCCATTTGGCATATTAATATTTTCTAGATTTTCTGGAGGATTAATAACTAACAAACGACTATCTAAACGATGCTTGACACCTAATTCGGAACCAACTTCAGACATAAATACTTTCCCCGTGGAAACATCAACGATCGCAATTTGTTGACAAGAACTTCCGCATCCTATCGTAACAACAGCATACTTTCCTGCAAAATTAGCACCATCTTTAACACCTTCTTGTAATGCTGTACGAAATCTTCGCGCTTGGGGATGACTATTAAGATCCACAGCCGCAGGATTACCTGTAAAAAAATCGTTTACCGGATAATCTTCAAACTGTAAACTAGACTGAGATTTATTTACTAATTGCAAAGTATCAATTATACTTGTAAATGCTTGTCTATACTCAGCTTCACTGTCACCACCTTTAGCAAAACCAATAGCAATAATTTGTTGAGAATTATTTAGAGGAATAACAATATATTCAAATTCATACAATCCTGTTGACTGAAACTTAAAGCCTTCTTTACCAGCAATAGTTATCGGTGTAAAGTTATTTGGTGCAACAAACCAATTAGTATTTTCTACCCATGCTTGTAACGACAAATTTTGGGGGTTTTGATGGATAGAAACAATAACATTAGGAGGATATTCCCCATCTTGATATTTACCAGCCTGAATTGCGCGATCGTCCTTTTGTGTCCATAATTCTACTATATCTAAAACTGAAGACTCTATCGAAGTTCTTCTCTCGTCAATAACCAACCCTTGAGGATAGTCGAAACTAAACCCCCATTGCTGATTTTCGTAAGTTGTGTAATTATTGGATACAGGAATTGTTGGTGTTTTGGCAATTGGTGTCGTAGGGCTAGGATTCCGATCAGTAATTGGTGTGGTAGGAGTAGGATTTTTATCAGATATCGCGTCATCAGTTTCTAGTCTTTCGATTGGTTGTCCCTGACAAGACCCAAGCAACACTACTAAAATTAAATTTAAGGGCATTCGCCAGATTAATAAATTTTCTCTAGACATAGTAAAACCAAAACCAGCTTTTTCGTGCTTACATACAAGAGCTTAGATTTAGCAGCAGCTAGGTTTGTTCCAGAATTCGTGACTGATAAATTGCTGACGGGTAACTAGCACCCGAGAAACTAGCTTTAATCACAAAAAAAGACTGCTTGAGCAGCCTTCCTTCTGAACTGGGGTGCTAGGATTCGAACCTAGGAATGGCGGGACCAAAACCCGCTGCCTTACCGCTTGGCTACACCCCAATGTATTAACCTTTGTTATTGTAGCAGTTATTAACCGAAATGTGTCAAGTATTTTGCGAAATTAATTTCTTCCAGAAGGTCTAAAGCTGCCAAAACCTTGATGATGCAAGCGATCGCGCCGAAAGCATAACTTTAAATTAGCAAAAATTTTCCCAGAGCGATCGCCAATTCCCGGATTTCACCTACTGAGAGAGAAAACCTGTCAGCAGTAATGGTAACAGTAACAAAGCGACAACGATAAACAACAGAGTCCCTGGTTCGATATTGATGACATTTTTTTCGCGATCGCTCATTTCACTTCCTACAAGTTCTATAATCCCACTCTAGAAGAAGATTGCTTCCCCCATGCTCCTAGCTAAGGAAACTTTACTTAAGAAGGCTAAAACAACCCCATCCGAGATTAGCGCGATCGGGGGAATTTACACAAGCATATTTTGCTTTCTACTGGTCAACTACTGTCTAAGTAATTGAAGATTGCACGATCCGGAAAATTACGCACCAAGACGCAAAGAAATATAGTAAGCTATCAAAATTTAAAGCAGTTATTTCTCCCACCCCAATTTTTGTAATGAATAATACCAAACGTTCTTGGGTTATATTTTCTCTCGCCAGCGCCTTTTTTTTCACTGCGGGATGTGCTGGACTTCCTTCAGAAGAAGAAACAACAAATATACCACAAACCAGTTCAAGACAAGAAACTTTACCACCCGAACCACCACCCGAACTACAAGCCAAACCAACTCCTTTACCCGAACCAGAAACAGCAATAGTAGCAGTTAGCATTTCTCAAGAAATAAATCAAACCAACCCCACCGACGACTTACAACCCATACCTCTCGATAAAGATTTAGCAGGAGAATTTTTAGATATACGCGGAGTTGGTGATGCAGCAATGGCGCTTACTCACCAACAACCTTTAAACTTAAATCAAAATTTACCTCAAGGAGTTCCCGCCGACTTTGGACAGCGTTTAGATGCCTTTGACCCCACCGGAAAATCATACCGTGGCGACTTAACTTTTATCAATTGGGAAACCACAGTTGGTACTCGCTGTAACCAATTTTGGGCTCCTTTAGGACCTCGTTCATTTGCATTTATGTCCCATCCAGATAACTTAGTTGGTGCTTACGAACGTGGCTTTAATTTAATCGGTTTAGCGAATAATCATACCAGAGATTGTCCCAATGCCGAAGAAGGCTTAGACGGCGCTGCGGTTTCCGCCCGTCACCTGGAACGTTTGAGTCAAGAAACAAACGCTAACTGGCTTTGGGATGGAGTAGGAACCCAAAAAGAAGCAACTGTCAAGACTTTAGAAATTAAAGGTCGTCCAGTAAAAGTAGCCTTTGCGAGTTTATATATCGCCGAAGGAGACTGTACCTATGTTACCTGTATTAAAGACGAATTAACCGTGCTGCGATCGCTACGAGATGCCGACGCAGATATTCGTATTCTCGCGATGCACAGTTGGACAAGCGAAACTCAACAGCAATTAACTAATATTGGTGTAAAATTCCTGAAACACTTCGACGGAGATATCGTTTTTGGACACGGACCCCACGTTTGGAAACCCGTTCGCGTTGTCGAGTCAGAAAGAGGCAAAAAAGGCGTAATGTTTGAAAGTTTAGGTAACTTTATTCATCCTTCCTTACTTCCTAGAGCCGAAAATATCATCGGACGTGCTTTGTTCGATCTAGATACCTTAGAATTGCGTCAAGTCCAAATTATTCCCATCTACGTTGACCGAGTTAGTGTTAGTTTTGGTAGTGCACCTAATCCTACCGCTTTATCTGCTAACCTCAATTGGCAATCTGTTAACGATCCTACCTGGCAAAGTGGCGTTAATTCCCAAGTCAAAGCCGCTTACTCGAATATTAGGGACTAGGAAATTGGGAAATTGGGAGAGGGGGAAGACAAGGGAGAGGGGGAGGACAAGGAGGAGGGGGGGGACAAGGGGGAATTAGAATATAAACTGATAACTGCTAACTGTTCACTGGTAACTGTTCACTGATAACTGAACCCAGTCACCACCTCCCCAGTCACCACCTCCCCAATGTGCTATCTTCTAAACTTGTGACCAATTTGTAAATCGTTCGCTTCTCATGAAAAAAACTAACTTGTTTTGGGCTACAATCCTTTGTCTAGGTGCTTTAGCAGGCGTATCAACTACAACAATGCTAGGGCAATTTTTCAAAGATTCTCAAGTAACAGCGCAAACGCTTCCCAACCAAGAAAAGCAAACTAATCTCGCAGAAAACCTCAAACCGATACCCTTAGATAACGAACAAGCAACAGAATTTTTAGATGTGCGGGGTGTAGGTGATGCAGGAATGGCGCTAACCTACAAACAGCCTTTGAGTTTAAATCAAACTTTACCACAAGGAGGATTTGCTAATTTTGGGCAGCGACTCGATGCACTCGATCCTACTGGTAAATCTTATCGCGGCGATCTAAGCTTTATTAATTGGGAAACTGCGGTAGGAACGCGCTGTAATAGTTTCCGAGGTAGACCTTCACGTAGTTCTTACGCTTTTGTTTCTCATCCTGATAACTTGCGAGAAGCTTATCTACGCGGCTTTAATTTGATTGGTTTAGCGAATAACCATAGTTGGGATTGTAACAGTGGCGAAAATGGTTTATATAGTTCTGTGATGACCGCGCAGCACATGACACGCTTAAGCCAGGAAATGAATGCAAACTGGATTTGGCATGGTGTTGGTTCTCAAAAAGCGGTTGCTCAAGTTCGTACCATGAATGTGAAAGGTAAGCAAATTAGAGTCGCTTTTGCTAGTTTATACATGGGCGGCGCTTGTAACAATATTACCTGTATTAGTGATAAAAATGCGGTGCTGCGATCGCTCCGGGATGCTAATGCCGATCTTCGTATTCTCTCTATCCACAGTTGGAATAACGCGACTCAACAACAGTTAGTGAACGCGGGAATTGAATTTATCCGTAGCTATAACGGTGATGTTGTTTTTGGACACGGACCTCATGTTTGGGCGCCAGTACGCATCGTTCAATCTAATTCTGGCAAAAAAGGCGTAATGTTTGAAAGTTTGGGTAACTTTATTCATCCTAATCTCGCCGCGAAACGTAAAGATATGATTGGGCGAGCATTATTTGATTTGGAAACTTTGCAACTACGTCAAGTACAAGGCATTCCTGTTAATGTTAACGCCGCAGTAGCTAAGTTTGACGGCGCACCTAATCCAGCTTCAATTCCTGCAAATAATTTTAGTTGGTCAGCTATCAACGACCCCAGTTGGCAAAGCGGAACCAGTCCTAGTGTCCGTGGAGTTTATACCAACGTCAAGTAATAATCTTAGGTGGGTATTTCCCCACCTATTTACTATCTCATTATCAAAGTATTAATTGATAATAAATACCCATATTTTTGCTAAATTTAATTACTTTTTTGAGTTAATTTTCGGACAAAATCTTGATGTTCCTGGCTCGCTAAACCTTGCTGCAAAATTGCTAAAACCTGAGCTAAATTTCCCGTTAATAATGCCTCTTTATCTAGCCACAGTCCAGGGAAAACTTGAGAACAAATTATCTTATTGCTATTCGGTTCAAGTTGAACATATTCCCCTGATTGTAACCTAAACCAATCAAATTCGCCGTCATCAACTCGCCACACTAAATATTCTTGTACTTGATTGCGGCGATACACTTTAAGTTTTTGATGCAAATCGATTGAAACACTGCTAGCAGCAATTTCGACAATTAATTCTGGCGCACCTTCTACATAGCCATCCTCACTAATTGTAGATTGTCCTCCTACTTTAATTCTTAATAGTGCATCGGGTTGAGGTTCGTTATCAAGGTCGAGACGTACAGTAGCATTATCTCCTAATTCAATTTCTGGGGTTGCTGACCAATAATTTCCTAACCAAGTGATGATTTTAGCGTGAGGATTGCCATGATTGGTAATTCTTAAAGGAGATGCCATATAAACGATCCCTTCAATTAATTCTGCCTTCTTTAAATCGGGCATAGCAGCATAGCGTCGCTCAAATTCAGTCCGATTTAGTTTATCTCCGTTTTCTAAGGGAGGAATCTTTAATTTAGGAGAAATTCTGTTAGTAGCTTGCATATTTTTATCGAAAATAAATAACTCGGATATCCTTTTATTTTAGCAAATATATGCTACTGAAAAGATAAATTATTTCAGAAAAATTAGCTGGGCGATTAGACTAGGTTTCACCAATTTAGTCGTAATTTAACAAATTTGGCGATGCTGGCTTAAAGTATATTCAAAAAATGTATATACTAGAAAAAGTAGATGTATATTCAAAAAACGATATGGCGAGGCGAAACAAAGACGACACGCTGGATTTGACGTTAATCGAAGAAGCGATCCTCAATACGCTGATGTTTCGGGAAC